>CAZHRV010000218.1:0-30795 GCA_964535035.1 uncultured Rikenellaceae bacterium | reverse complement strand
GCAGCAGGGGGCCATAATAAGTAATCAGCAGTAACATAACCGGTTGTAGTAATTATTGATATTGTCTGGAAGATTCCCTCTCTCAGAACTACTTCAAAAGAGTTTGTTGATTTTACAGACAGTATTCCAATAATAATGATAATTGCAACTGAAATAGTACCCAGGTAAAACCAGAGTTCCTCATTATGTTTTACTTTATTGAACTGCAGCTTTACCATGTAATAGTAAGCGACAAAACTGATACCCGACAACAGCATAAATACAGAAATTACATACTGAGAATATGAAGAATATGCGGCTATGCTGGCATTTTTTGTTGAGAAACCACCCGTGGCTACAGTTCCGAATGTATGACATATACTGTCAAAGAGATTCATCTCTCCCAGGTACAGAAAAAATACTTCAAAGATTGTAAGTCCCAGATACAGGAAAAGAAGCCTCAAACCAACAGCTTTTGTTTTAGGATGTATTTTTTCCTTTAACGACGATTCCAATCCCATTAACTGCTGGGCGGTTATCCTGAGTGAGGGGAGAATGATTATGACCAGTACAATGATACCCAAACCTCCGATCCAGTGCGTGAAGCTTCTCCAGAAAAGAATGGAATAGGGGAGAACCTCAATATTCTGCAATATTGAAGCTCCTGTAGTTGTGAATCCGGAAGCTGATTCAAAAAAAGCATCAATGAATGAGGGGATTGTCCCACTGATAAGATATGGCAATGAACCCATAATGGAAAAGACAAGCCAGGAGAGTGTTACTGCTAAATAACCGTCCCGGTTGCTTAGTTTGGCCGTCTCTTCATTCCATGTAATTACTCTTAAAATAATAAATAAAAGACCGGTAAATGCAGCTGAAAGGAGCAAGGGGAAAAGAGGCTCCTTATATATTACTGCTACCGGCAGGCAGATCAGGAATGAGATTGTCTCAATCAGAAGGATTGTACTTAATATCCTGAGAATAATCAGGGGATTGAATAACTTCATTCCATTCTAATCTGAAAAGTCAGGTTATAAAGATAATCAGAGAATATTAATAACCATTGAATGGTCATTTATTAATGTTATATTTGGAGCGGAGAGAGGGTATTAAACCGTTAAATATTCCTTAAAATGTTTTTGTTGAATCTTTAATGTAATTAGTGGTTTTATGGGAAAAGTAATGGTAATAGGGGCAGGCGGAGTAGGTACTGTCGTTGTTCATAAAATGGCTTCCCTGCCAGAGGTTTTCAGTGATATAATGCTTGCAAGCAGGACAAAATCAAAATGCGATGCCATATCTGCCAGGATCGGTGGTAACCGTCTTCAGACAGCACAGGTCGATGCCGATAAAGTATCGGAGCTGATAAACCTGATACGGTCATTTAATCCTGATATCGTGGTAAATATGGCACTTCCATACCAGGATCTTCATATCATGGATGCCTGTCTCGAAACAGGTGTAGCCTATCTCGATACTGCCAACTATGAGCCTCTCGATGAGGCTAAATATGAATACAGCTGGCAGTGGGGATACCAGGACAGGTACAAGAATGCCGGCTTAACGGCAATACTTGGTTGCGGTTTCGACCCGGGTGTTACATCTGTCTTTACAGCATATGCTGCCAAACATCATTTTGATGAGCTTCATTACCTTGATATAGTCGACTGTAATGCAGGAGACCATGGGAAATCCTTTGCAACAAATTTTAATCCCGAAATCAATATACGTGAAGTTACGCAGAAAGGAAGATACTGGGAAAATGGAGAATGGAAATACTCAAAACCGCACCAGATACATAAGCCGCTGAATTACCCCGGAATAGGACCGAAGGAGTCCTATCTTATTTACCATGAAGAGCTTGAGTCACTCGTCAAAAACTTTCCAACTCTCAAAAGAGCGAGATTCTGGATGACTTTCGGGCAGGAGTACCTTACCCACCTTCGCGTTATTCAGAATATAGGAATGGCCGGTATTGAACCTGTTATGTTTGATGGGAGAGAGATAGTACCTATCAAATTTTTGAAAGCAGTGCTCCCTGATCCCGGTAACCTTGGTGAAAATTACACCGGATGGACCTCAATAGGCTGCCGCATCCGGGGAATTAAAGACGGTAAGGGAAAAACATATTACATATATAATAATTGCAGTCACGAAGCAGCATATAAGGAGACGGGCGCTCAGGCAGTAAGTTACACCACCGGCGTGCCTGCCACAATTGGTGCAATGATGTATCTTAAGGGAATCTGGAAGAAGGCAGGTGTTTTCAATGTTGAGGAGTTTGACCCCGATCCCTTCATGGAACAGCTAAACCTGCTTGGACTGCCTTGGGTGGAACTTCACGATGTCAACCTAGAACTATGAAGAATTTTACCACGGAGAACACGGATTGACACTGAAGTAAGCTGAAAATTAATCCGTATAAATCCGTGGTGAGAAATATGATAATGAATGGCTGTAGATTACTCAATAATACCTTCTCCCTCTTATGTAATCGATGAAGACAGGTTCCGCAAGAATCTTGCTTTGATACGTCATGTCGCTGATGCTTCCGGAGCTGAAATCATTCTGGCATTCAAAGGTTTTGCCATGTGGGGTGTTTTTGATATTCTGAAAGAGTATTTTTCGGGAGCCGCGGCAAGCTCACTCCATGAAGCCAGACTCTGTTATGAGGAGATCGGTTCTCCGGCTCATACATATTCACCGGTTTACAGGCAGGATGAGTTTGAGTCAATAATGAATTATAGTTCCCATATCACTTTTAATTCACTAAGACAATACGTAAAATATTCGAATAAAATTAAAGAATATTCGAAAAATATATCTTCCGGATTCAGAATCAATCCGGAGTTCTCGGAAGTCAGCCAGAGTATTTATAATCCATGTTCCCCGGGATCAAGGCTGGGAATAACTGCTGAGGATCTTTCCGGTGGTATTCCAGAGGGAATCGAAGGGCTCCATTTTCATGTCCTTTTTGAATCAGATTCCTATGCTCTTGAAAAGGTTTTTAAGATTGTTGAGAATAAATTCGGCAGGTTTTTCCCCTTCCTTAAATGGATAAATATGGGAGGAGGTCATCTTATTACCGGGAAAGATTATGATACCAGCCATCTGATAGAAATTCTTAAAGATTTCAAAGAAAGAACCGGTCTGCATATAATCCTTGAACCGGGGAGTGCCTTTGCCTGGGAAACCGGAGAGCTGGTTGCAACTGTCGAAGATATTGTCGAGAACCAGAGGATTAAGACAGCCATTCTCGATGTTTCCTTTACAGCTCATATGCCTGATTGTCTTGAAATGCCCTATAAACCTAAAGTTCTGGGTGCAACTGATACTGTATCCGGGAAGCCGGTTTATCGCTTAGGCGGGAACTCCTGTCTGTCTGGTGATTTCATAGGCGAATGGTCATTCGATAAAGAGCTGAATCCGGGTGATAAAATCATTTTTCTCGATATGATCCATTATACAATGGTTAAGACAACTACCTTTAATGGAGTACGACACCCCTCGATAGGCATCTGGACCAGGGAAGGGCAATTTAAGCTTCTTCGTGAGTTCGGATACGAGGATTATAAAAACAGGCTCTCCTGAAAGTTGCCATGAAACTAATAAATACTAAGGCTGCAAATATTGATCCACCGTGGATGTATTGGAATATTACTGTAATTCAGTAACCAAAAAACCTAAAGAGAAGCAGATATTAACCCCCTTTTTTGTGGGATGGTGAGAACCAGGGAGGTATTACATCCCTTAAAACATCACTTTAACAATAAAATAATGGTATCTCGTCAAAAAAACTTGATTTATATCACTTTTTATAATAAGTTTATTTTTGATATTTTCATCAAAAACAAAAGCTGTCCATTCTATGTTATTGATTTCATCTTCCTCAGATTATATTGCTTATTTAACCGGAACAATTGAGTATTTCAATTGTTTTTTTATAAAAGAATCCTGAAAATCTTTGAATAATATGATCGATTTTATAATTTAAATAGCATATAATTTTTCATTAACCTTTTAAAATTAAAAATGTATGAAACAAATCTTGAAATTTGGAATCCTTGTCTTTCTCGGATTCTTTGTTTTTGCTTCTTCATGTAAAAAAGATGTATTTACTGAAGAGGATGCCTATGCTAACCAGGAGGATCTTGAACTTCTGAAAGATTCTCTTGCCATTGCTCAGGCAACACTGGACCATGAATACACTATGGAGATGGAATTATTACGTGATTCCCTGAAAAAAGCAGGTGGTATCATTGACTATTACGTTATTGCTGTTCTTGCTTCAGATGCCTCATGGCTTAGCTTTGGTGAAGACGATAAAGGTGACAATTCAGGCAAAGGTGGTACGGGTATGGATGGTGTGACAGTCACAGTATCCCAATATGGCCAAATACTGACTTCAACGACTGATGCAAGCGGGATAGCTACATTCAGTGATCTCAGGATAGGAAGTGTAACTGTCAATGTCCAGAAAACCGGATATTGCGAGGTCGATTATATTGCTGTTTTACCCGCTCTTCCGGATTCTATTTATGTGGATGCCTACAGTCTTGTGAGACAGGCAGGTACTATGGTGCCAATGTTCTCAATGTCAGATGATCTTTCAATAATTTCGGGTATTGCTACTGTGGAGACAGACCTTACAAACGATGCACCTGAACCGGCAGCTAATGTTAAGGTAACCGCTACGATTGATGTGGAGGATTCCCATTTTATTGGCAAATACCTCCAGATGCCATATTACGATGTTTACGAATGTGACTATTGCGGATACTGGTCATTTGATTATTACGCACTTATCAGGCAGATCGCATTTCATAGTACAGTTTTCGAAGCAACAACTGCTGCTGACGGATCATTCTCTCTCCAGGTTCCATCAACACCGGATGGACTTCCGTATGATTTGTCTGCTGATGAATTTGCAGCTAATCAGTCACTGTTACAGGCAACTCTGAATAGTGTACCGGTTTGGGGTGTCCAGACCATAAGGACAATGTTTGGTCCTCCCAGTGCCATGACATACAGCTCAATACCGACAAACGGTACAGAATTGACAAATGTACAGTCAGCTTATGTGACATTCTCTGCGCCGACCGGAACACCTAATGCTCAACCTACAACTGTAGCTGAAGCTGAGGCACAGGTCAATCCGGAATCAGGTCAGATTGATTATATCCAGATAATTAACCCGGGCGCCGGCTACGTGGTTGCTCCTAAGATTGAGATTATAGTGGAAGATACGGCTGCTGCAAACGGTTTTGGTTCAGGCGCCACTGCTACGGCAACAATAGTTGACGGAAGAGTCGCTGAAATCACTGTAACAAATCCGGGATCAGGATATTATGTAACTCCTGATGTTAATATTACTGTTCCATTCTCATCGATGACAGCAGTAGGAAGATGTGTTGTTGAAACCGATGGAAGAATAACAGGAGTAGAGTTTACAGGAGGTTATCCGTTTACACAGGGTTACGGTTACGATGATCCTCCAACAGCTACCTTCACCCCTTCAATACCTGGCAAAGGTTCCGGAGCTGAGGGTGTGGCTGTAGTAAAAGAGGGTCGTGTTACCAATGTTATCATGACAAACCAGGGAAGCGGATATATTGGTAAAAATAATCCGAATAATACAGCTAAAGCTTCTGCATTCCTGCCATCAGCTTCAGTAATGGCAACAGCAGGAAAAGCTTATATCCGGGATGTTAATTTTGGTACCGGGAAACGGACCATCGAACAATAGTGGGAATTATTAACAGGCAGGTAAAATGCCTGCCTGTTATTATAAACTAATTGCTTATGAAGAAAATATTACTGTTGTTTATTATAATAGTAGTATTCTCAGGTGGTTTAATGGCTCAGGAATCTGAAAGTGCTGGCATCGGCGGTAAGTTTTATATCGGTGCTAAGGTAGGCTATGGTGTGGTCGATTATGAATCGATAGTTAAATCGGAAAATGACTTTGCGGAAATGACATTTGATAATACATCATATGGGCTCATGTTCGGATACAATATCACCGGCAAACTGGGATTACAGATTGAAGGGAATTATTCCAGGTACGGAGCCGATAATATTATCGCGACATATGTCTATTCTGAACAAAGTCCTGTTTTGCAAACGTATGGAGAAGCATCCGAAATTGATCATGTTAATATGGATCTCTACTACGCCGATATACCGGTGCTCTTTAAATACACTTTTTCAGAGATTGGCTTATCGCCCTATTTATATGCGGGAGTCAATTGGGGCATTAATATACTGGGAAATACGACGATTGTCCGTAGAATATCAGAAATAGAAGATATATATCGTTCATACAAAGACGATATTACTGGGCGCATTGTTTACTACGAATTTGCTCCTATTGCAGGAGCGGGGGCCAGGATGAATTTTGCCTCCTTGTCGATCGTTGGAGATATCCGGTACAAACATGGCTTTCAGGACTTAAGCAATGTTGACAATGGCTTTGGATTCACAAACAGAGCTTTGTGGGTCAGTATAGGCCTTGTATATAATCTTTAACTCTCTGATTCGTATTAAAGAGGGACCTTGAATGAGAGGTCCCTCTTTTATTTAACGGTATGGTGGTATGACGGTATGACTGGAATGTGGGAATAATCCGTGTAACTCCGTGTTTCTCCGTGGTAAAAATATCTTATACCTGACGCCTGACGCCGGTCATCGGCTTATTACTCCCGACCCGATAACTTCATCCCCGTTATACCATGCAGCAAATTGTCCCGGGGCAATACCTCGCTGTAATTTATTGAATATGATATATATCCCTTCCTTGCGCCTGAACAGCTTTGCCTTCTGCAAAGGCTGCCGGTACCTGATCCTTACCATATATTCATGGTTCTCTCCAACATTCATATCAAGATCAGGTCTGATCCAGTGAATCTCATCCTTCTTTACAAGCAGCCCTTTCCTATATAGTCCGGGATGCGACTGCCCCTCGCCTACATACAGAATGTTCTTTTCAGCATCAGTACCTATAACAAAAAGCGGCTCTTTGTAACCGCCCAGGTTTATTCCTTTTCTTTGACCTATGGTGAAGAAATGAGCACCTTTATGAGTCCCGACGACTTTATAACACAAATGTTCATAATCATGCGGTTCCACAGCCTTTTTCAGCTCATCATCTGATGCATTGTCATCCGGGAATCCCGGTTCCCAGACTATGAATCCATCCTTTCCCGTAATTTCAACGGTATCTCCCTCTTTCACTTTCAGCTTCTGCTGCAGGAAGGTCGGTAGATCCACCTTTCCGACAAAACAGATCCCCTGTGAATCCTTACGTTGGGCAGTAGCAAGCCCAAGTCTGTCGGCTGTTTTGCGTACCTCGGTTTTGGTAAGTCCGCCGATGGGAAAAAGTGTTCCGGCAAGCTGCTTCTGGTTAACCTGGCATAGAAAATAACTCTGATCCTTGTTATTATCCTTCCCTGCAAGGAGTCTGTAAATAAGTGTATTATTTAAACTTATTTCGTCTTTTATACAATAATGACCTGTGGCAACAAAATCTGCCCCAATCTTCTTTGCTTCCTCAGCAAATGAATCGAATTTTATTTCTCTGTTACAGAGGATATCAGGATTGGGAGTTCGTCCCTTTTCATATTCAGAAAACATGTAGTCTATTACCCTTTTCCTGTAAGGCTCGCTCAGATCGACAAAATGAAAAGGTATTTTCAGCTTCCTGGCTACCATCTCCGCAAACATAAGGTCATCTTCCCAGTGACAGCCGCTCTGAAGCAGACCGGTCGTATCGTGCCAGTTCCTCATGAAGAGACCGGCAACATCATAACCCTGTTCCTTCAGAACCCATGCCGCCACACTGGAGTCGACACCGCCGGAGAGTCCAATGACTACGCGTTTTTTCATGGGCCAAAGGTAGAAAAAAGAATTATCTTTATAACATGGGAACCGGCACTCTCACCATATACAGCGCATCCGCAGGATCGGGCAAAACATTCAGACTTGCAGGTATCTACCTTACACATCTTTTCCAATCGCGGTATAACTACCGTAAGATACTGGCAGTGACCTTTACAAACAAGGCCACCGCAGAGATGAAAAGCAGGATACTGGATCAGCTGCATATACTTTCAACGGGAGGGAAATCCGAATACCTGACCGGACTGGTGAAAGATACCGGCAGGAGCGAGGAGAACATCAGGCAGGAAGCCGGGGAAATCCTCTTTTCAATACTTCACGATTTCTCCCGTTTCTCGATATGCACCATCGATGCATTCTTTCAGAAGGTGCTTCGCGCTTTCACAATAGAAGCCGGACTTCATTCCGGGTTCAATATAGAGCTGGACCACAGCATAATACTCTCAACGGCCGTTGATGAAATGATCGCCTCTTCAGCAGGCGATAGCCAGTTAAGAAAATGGCTTAACCAATATGTTATTGCTAATCTTGAGGAGGAGAGAAGCTGGGACATCAGGGGCGATATTATGAAACTATCAGAAGAACTTTTCAAGGAGAAATTCAGGATTCTTTCAAATGAGGAGAGAGCTAACCTTGAAAATAAAGAGTTCCTTCTTAACTATATCAAAAAGCTATTTAATCTGAAGAGAACCTTTGAAGAAAATCTGCAGACTCTTGGTAAAAAGTGTGAACAGATATTTGCAGATAATAGTCTTACCGATGATATGTTCTTCCAGAAAGGAAGGGGTATCCCGCTTTTCATCAGATATCTGGCAGAAGGAAATATAGCCAGAGCCAAACCCGGCTCTTATGTTATGAAAATCCTCGATGATCCCCCTGTCTGGTTATCCGGAGATCCTTCCCCCCGGCTTGTGGAGGCAATAAGAGGCGGACTGGATGAATATCTGAAGGAGGCGATCCGGTTCTATGACAGTAATATTATAAATTATAAAAGTGCAAATGCTATTCTTTCAAATATATATGCCCTGGGAATCCTTTCCGACGTACTGAATAAAGTGCATCAGGTTGCCACCTCTGAGAATAGTTTTCTGCTTTCTGAGGCCGGCGAGGTGCTTAGCCTTATAACAGGAGAAGACCAGGCGCCTTTTATTTATGAAAAGATCGGTAACATATACGAGAATTACATGATCGATGAATTCCAGGATACATCACGTCTGCAATGGAAAAATATTGATCCGCTGATAAATGAAAGCATGGGCCGTGGATGCGATAATCTTGTCGTGGGTGATGTTAAGCAATCGATATACAGGTGGAGGAACAGCGACTGGCATATACTTGCAGATATGAAAGATAAGCTGGTTGACGGTAAGAGATTCCTGAGTGAACCACTGGTGACTAACTGGAGAAGCCGCTCAAATATCATCAGATTCAACAACTCTCTCTTTTCGTTAATCCCCGCACAAAGCGAAGAGACATTTTCAGAAGTTTACTCTCCATCAGACTTCAAAAATCTGTATGCTGAAGCAATACAGGTCGATCCTGATGAGCGCAGTAGCGGCTATGTCAAGATCGAGTTCATTGATGATGAACGAGAAGTTGAAAATGGACAGGAAAATGAGAAGCGTGGCAAGATTACCCGGAAATGGAAGGAAATAGTACTTGAAAAGCTCCCTTCAGTGATCGAAGCCGTTCAGAACAAAGGATATAAGGCTTCAGATATCGGTATTTTAGTCAGGGAGGCAAGGGATGGGGAAGCCGTAGTCAGGACAATGATTGGGTATAGCGCGGGTGCCGGGTTGGAGCAAAAACAAAAGTATAATTACAATGTAGTTTCAAATGATTCATTGTCACTCTCCGGTTCTCATGCCCTTACTTTCATTATTTCAGTTATAAAAGTGCTGAATAATCCCTGCGATATGATCAGCAGGGCTCAGATGGTAAGGTTTTACCTGCTGGCCACAGGACATGAAGATGCAGATAAGATACCTCTCTTCCGCAGCAGTCTGGAGGATGGTTCCCATGGTTGTTTTCCTGAAGGATACGAACAGTGTATGATAAAGGCCGGCCGGCTGCCGCTCTTTGAGGCTATAGAGAGTATTATCGAATTTTTTAGTTTGGGCAGCTATTCATGGAATGTTGCATATCTTGATGCTTTTCAGGACCTTGTCCTTGGTTTTTCAGGAACCAAAGGTGCTGATTTTCAGTCATTCCTGGAGTGGTGGGAGACAACCGGCAAAACAAAATCGTTGATACTGCCTGCAAACCAGGATGCTGCAAGAGTATTCACCATCCATAAATCAAAAGGACTTGAATTCAGGATTGTAATCATACCTTTCATCTCCTGGAACCTGGATCATAAATCCTCGAATCAGCCAATATTATGGGTGCAGCCTGGTTCACCTCCCTTTGATGAACTGGGGATAGTGCCTGTAAGGTATGGCAGTGCTCTTGCTGAAACCATATTTGCCGGCTATTATAACGATGAAAGATTTTCCGTTCATATCGATAATATCAACCTTCTTTATGTTGTACTGACAAGGGCAATTGATGCTATCTGGGCTTTTGCTCCGGAAACTCCATCTAAAGCTGAAGGCATTGCAAAGACTCTTAAGGAGGCAATTACTTCAGATGAAAATTCTGCCGGTGAATCAGGTATCATCCTGTCAGGCTGCTATGATGCTGAAAACAAGGTATTTGAGTTTGGAGAGATTCCTGAGATCAGGAATGAAAACAGGGTGTACAGGGACTTGATATCAAAGAGGTATATCGTTAGCAGGAAACCGGGATCTCTAAGACTTAAGCTGCATGGTGAAAACTATTTTTCGGAGGGAGGAGAAGCCGCAAAGCACAAGATCAGCTACGGAAATCTGATGCACAGTGTTTTTGAAAGCATTGATTCTGCAGATGATATTCCTGCTGCAGTAAAACAACTGGTGCTCGAAGGAAGGATAGCTTCATCCGAAGCGCCTCAGCTTGAAAGAAGATTAAAGGAGCTGATTTCATCTTCACCGGCATCGGAATGGTTCAGTCCCGGATTAAATGTAATGAAAGAGGCAGAGATACTCCTGCCTTCGGGTCATACCCGCCGGCCTGACAGGATAATAATTAAAGGTGATAATGCAACAATAATCGATTTCAAATTCGGTGAAGAGAATGAGCGTCATGCCGTACAGGTGAACCAGTATCGCAGCCTGCTCAAAGAGATGGGATACAGGGATATTAAAGGTTACCTGTGGTATGTTGATAAGAATAAAATAATTGAAGCCTGATGCCGGAATCAGAGAAAAACAGTGAATTCACGTGGGGGCATGCCAGAAGGTTTAATGCTTACCCTGATTACTTCAGGAAACTCTTTGGAGCAAGAGTGCAGAAGGTATCCATTGATGCGGGATTCACCTGTCCTAACCGTGATGGTACAAAAGGCGCCGGGGGCTGTACATATTGTAATAATGATGCATTCAATCCTTCGTACTGCATTCCGGAAAAATCCGTTTCCCGGCAGATAGAGGAGGGGATAGCCTTCCATAAAAAGAGATATCGCAAAGCGGGATCTTATCTTGCTTATTTCCAGGCATATTCAAATACCTATGCACCTGTTGAAATCCTGAAATCATTATATGAAGAGGCATTACGGTATCCGGGAATAATAGGGCTAATTATTGGAACACGACCCGATTGTATCGATGATGACAAGCTTGCATTGCTGAAGGATATCTCTCAACATTACTATCTCTCAGTGGAATATGGCATTGAATCATGCTATGATAAAACACTTAAGAGAATCAACCGGGGACATTCATTTGAGGATGCAGTAAATACTGTAACGGCAACAGCAAAACTTGGAATAAAAACAGGTGCTCATTTCATTTTCGGTCTGCCTGGCGAAACACGAGATGAGATGCTTGCTGAAGCGGAAATCATTTCCGGATTGCAACTGGTAACAGTTAAATTTCATCAGCTGCAGATAATCAAAGATACAGCAATGGAAACAGAATACCGGGATAATCCAACTGATTTTCATCTGTTTACATGGGAAGATTATCTTGATTTTATAATTAAATTCCTTGAAAGACTGAATCCTGCAATTGTTGTGGAGCGTTTTACCGGGGAGGCTCCCCCGCGTTTTCTCACAGAAAGAGTATGGGGAAAGAAAAGAACCGACCAGATCGTCTCTCTCATCGAAAAACGCCTCGAAGAACTCGACTCCTGGCAAGGAAAGTATTATTAAGACAAAAGACTAAAGATAAAACTTAAGAGATCCCCTCCTGGGAGGGGTTGGGGTGGGTAATGGTTAGTAAAAAGTAAAAAAAATAAAACCGATAGCCGGTAACCTTAATTTATGGTCTACTTTCTCGAACATATCGCAAAACATCTTTATTCTGAATACGGTAACATGCTGAATAGCCATTGCCTTATCTTTCCAAACCGCAGAGCAGGACTTTTTTTCCTTAAATACCTGGCAAAAGAAATCAGCAAGCCTGCGTGGACACCAGCTATTATGACCATCAATGACCTGTTCCAGTCGTTATCGGAATTGCAGCCGGCTGAAAATGAGATACTGCTGTTTGAACTCTTTAAAGTATATCGTGCAGTAAGAAAAAACAATGAGAGCTTTGATGATTTTTACTTCTGGGGCGATATGCTTCTGAATGACTTTGATGATGTAGATAAAAATCTTGTGGATGCTTCAAAAATATTTCGTAATATACAGGATATCAAAGATATAGAACAGGAATTTGGAGGTCTCACTGATGAGCAGGCTGATGTTGTAAAACGTTTCTGGACAAATTTTAATCCTGTAAAAATGTCTGTTCAGAAGAAAGAATTCAAGAGCATCTGGTCAATTCTGAATGACATCTATGAAGGATTCAGAAGGTCACTTACAGAAAAAAATCTTGCCTATGAGGGAATGATCTTCAGAGATGTTATTGAGGGTACCGGAATGGAGAAACTGAAAGGCATAAAATGGGAATTGGTTCATTTTGCAGGATTCAACGCTCTAAATGAATGTGAAAAACAGCTGATGTCAAAGCTTAAAGATGAGGAGAAGGCAAAATTCTACTGGGATTATGATAACTCATATATCAGGGAGGGCAGACTTAATTCCGCCGGTTTTTTTCTTAAGGACAATTTTAAATATTTCGGAAATGATATGCCCGGTGAATGGAGTTATGAAACAATACTATCAAATCCGGCGGTTTCGGTAAAACACCGAGTCATTGACACCTCATCCGATGTAGCACAGGTGAAGCTTATTCCTGAGCTGATCAGTGATATACCCGGGCTTACACCCGAAAACGCGCATGAAACGGCAGTCATACTTGCCGATGAAAACCTTCTCATACCGGTTCTTACAAGTCTTCCTGAGAATATTACGGATATAAACATTACCATGGGTTACCCTTTGAGGCAGACAATGGTCTATTTCCTTGTGAAGCATCTTCTTGACCTGCAGAGAAATGCAAGAGAAAGGAACGAAACCATACTTTTCAGCCACAGGGATGTTCTCAGCCTGCTGAAAAACGGACTTCTGGCTGAACTGATAAGTGAAGCCGACAGGGAGATTATTAAAGATATTACTGAAGAGAACCTTGTTATGGTTCCGTCAGACCGGTTCAGTCATTCCGAAGGCCTTGCAAATATTTTCATTAAAGCTGCCTCTCCTGCAAGCTTCTCGGAGTATTTGAAATCGGTGTTGTCACTGGTAGCATCGGCCGGTTCAGGTAATGGTGAGGAATCCTGGAGTGATTCAACCGGGAAAAATATAAGGAATGAATTCATTTACAGGGTAATGCTTTCAATAAACAGACTCGATGCCGTTACCGGTTCACCGGAATTGGGATTGACTTTAAATACATGGATAAGTTTGCTTGAACGGCTTTTAAGAAACCAATCTGTACCGTTTTCCGGAGAACCTCTATCGGGAATACAGGTGATGGGTATTCTTGAGACCAGGACACTCGATTTCAGAAACCTGGTAATACTTTCGGTCAACGAGGGGATTCTTCCCGCATTGACTTCTGCTTCTTCATTCATACCTTTCAGCCTTCGGGAGGCTTTCGGCCTGCCTTCAATAAACCACCGGGAGTCGGTGTATGCATACCATTTCTACAGGCTCCTGCAAAGGGCTGAAAACGTAACATTCATATTTAATTCTAATCCGGAAGGACTACGAAGCGGGGAGATGAGCAGGTTCCTTCAGCAGATGAAGTATGATCCATTTCTAAAGCCTGAAATGCTCAATTTAAGCTTCGAGATCAGAACCCGGGGCAATATAAGTGAAATAATTGACCGCACTGAAGAGCACCAGCATCAGCTTATAACGAGGTTCTCGCCGGAAAAGCAGGGGCGGATACTCTCTCCGTCAGCTATCAACACCTGGTTAAACTGCAGAATGAAGTTCTATTACAGGTATGTATGCGGACTGAAAGAACCTGATGAGATCACGGGGGAAATTGATCCGGCTATACTGGGGACCATTCTGCATGAAGCTGTGAGAAGCCTTTACGAGGTATTTAAAGGGAAGATAGTTGATGCTGAGTCATTAAATTCACTTATAAGTGATCCTTCTGTAATTTCCGGACATATAAGCAGGAGTATCAGGGAATTCTTCGGAAGGGGAAATGATAATGTTGCTACAGGTAATGAGTTGATAGCCAGGGAGGTGCTTATAGAGTATATTATACGTGTACTGAAGATCGACAAAGCCCTGGCACCCTTCAGTATTATTGATCTCGAGAAACCTGTAACTTTTCCGGTTAATATCGAAAATGGAAATACAAAGATCGGGATTGTGGCAGGAGGAGTAATTGACAGGGTAGATCTGAAGGATGGCACTACGAGGATACTGGATTACAAAACAGGGACAATAGCTGATTCTATCAGTTCTGTGGAAGATCTGTTTGCAGATGACAGGAACAAGGATTATGATGGCTGGCTTCAGACACTGCTATACTGTGAGGGTTACCTGAATGAAAATCAGTATGCCAGTGTCAGGCCCTCTGTTTATCAGATAAAAAAATCGCATGGTGAAGATCTTCTCAAAATTAAGGCAGGAAGAAACAATGAAATTCCTGTAAATGATTATACATCTGTGCGACAAGAATATATGAGCTGTTTTAATGCAACGGTAAAGGCTGTTTTCAGCATGGATGAACCTTTTTTCATGACCTCCGATGACTGGAGTAAATGCTCTTACTGCCCATATCGGGCACTATGCATGCTATAAACATTATAACAGATTATTTTTTTTTATACCTTGGTATTTCAAATAAATCCTGTCTTGATGAAAACCGGGTATAAAAACTACCATGTCAATATTAAAGATGTTAAGTTTATTGCTGATGATGGCAGTACCAGTCCTCGTACTGCTATTGTAACTTTCTATGATGCTGAAGGTAAAGAGATTAATGATGAATTATTTGGTGTGGTTGATGTAAATACCATCTATGATCTCATAAAAGAGGGGAGGAATATTATTCTTGATAATAGTTACATATCTGACTTTTCCTTATCAGCTTTCAGGCGGCATAATAATATTGATAAGAAGGAAATAGTCCGTATTAAAGGATTTTCTGCAAAGAATGCCTTTTTTGAATCAGACATCTGCAATGATTTTTCGTATGCCTCCTTTGCAGACGGGGAGGTCAGTTTTGACGGTGCACATTTTGGAAAGGGAAAAGTCTCCTTTACCGGCTCCCGGTTTGGCAAGGGGAATGTGGTTTTTTCGAATGCTCTTTTCAAGGAGGGGGATATAGAATTTACCGGAGTCATTTTTGGTGAAGGTGATTTTATGTTTAAGAATGTTGTTGTGAACGACGGAATAAAGGATTTCCAGGATATTAAATTCGGAAACGGGGAGGTGAGCTTTGCAAATACTGAATTCAACGGAGGGGAGCTTCTTTTTATCAATACACATTTCAATAGCGGCCGGTTTAGTTTCAAAGTGACACGAATAACCGAAGGCAAGGTTGATTTTCATTATTCCGTCTTTGGTAATTGTGACATCACTTTTGAAAGGACAGAATTCGGAAACAGCAGAGTCGACTTCAGAACAGTTGATTTCGGGTCGGGAAGGATAAACTTCAACCGCTCAGTCTTTGGTAACGGAGAGGTGAATTTTGAAGGCGCATCCTGCAAAGCCGGAAAGATGCAGTTCAAAAAAGCTGAGATGGGAGCCGGGCCCAAGAACTTTAACCTTATGGAGATGGATGACACGGAAATAACCTTTGAGAGAACAAGCTTTGGAGATGGAGATGTCACTTTCTATGAATCAAGGTTTCAAACAATATCTCTCAAATCATGCCATCTTGACCATTATTTTGATCTGCGGCTGGCAAAAGCCAACATTTTGGATATATCAGATACTATCGTCCGTGATATTGTTGATTTTGAACCCTATGATTTTCCTGTTGATATAAAGATGCTGGATATGTCGGGAATGCGTCTTATCGGGAAATTATATATCGACTGGGGACGAAATAAATGTAAGGAGATCATTATTAAACAGGAGGCAACCACCCTGAGGCAGAAAGCAGAACAATTCAGGATACTGAAGGAAAATTTCAACGGTACCGGTAACTATTCCGATGAGGATAAGGCTTATGTAATGTTTAAACGTTTTGAATCAAGATCATGGCTTACAGAACAGAAAGAGAAAGGGGGGCCGGCAAAAATTCTGAGTTATATTCCTCATGGGTTTAAATGGCTTGTTTTTGATGCAATGGGCCTCTATGCCACAAATCCTGCGAGGGTGCTCATTTCAATGATTGCGGCATATATCCTGTTCAGTATTATATATATCCTGATGATTCTTTTCACAAATGCTGATATTATTTCCTCAACATCCGACCAGCTGGGTGTTGTCGCCCGATCGTTCTATCATAGCGCAATAACCTTTTTTACAATAGGTTATGGAGATCATTTTCCTCATGGTTCTGCAAGGATAATATCAAGTATTGAAGGATTTATGGGTGTCTTTCTGATGGCCTACTTTACTGTTGCCTTTGTGAGGAAAGTACTTCGCTAGAAATTATTTCTTTATGTCCCGCCTGAGAGCAGCCATTTTTATTGCTGTTATGGCAGCTTCGATGCCTTTGTTGCCGTGTTTCCCTCCCGACCTGTCTGCAGCCTGCTGATGTGTGTCAGTAGTGAGCACTCCGAATATGAACGGTATATTATATTCAAGATTGAGCCGTGTAACGCCCCCTGCGACTCCCTGGCAGATATATGTGAAGTGCGGTGTCTCACCCCTGATGACACATCCGATGCATATAACAGCATCAGGATTGTCATGTTCGGCAATCATTTTAGCCCCATGTGTCAGCTCAAAACTGCCGGGAACATGTCTTACAATAATGTTTTCAGGAGTTGTTCCGTGTTTTATCAGTGTCTTTTGAGCTCCATCAAGCAATGCCATTGTAACATCACCGTTCCAGTCCGACACAACGATTCCGAATCTCATAGCACCGGCATCAGGGATGCTCTCAGGGTTATATGCGGATAGATTGGTGGTGCCCATTCTACTGGATCAGAAGCTTAACGCGTTCAATGTATTTTTCGATCGAAGATCCTTCAGTGCTTTCAGGATACCCGGACTGTATCCTTTCATAAATTTCGAGAGCCTTATCGTAATTCCCTTCAAGTTCATAAAGCTCTCCTGCTTTCATGAGAAATAAAGGAGTATTGAATTCATTGTCAGCATAATCAGCTGCTTCAATATATTTTGTTATTCCAATATCGATATCGCCCAGCTCAACCCAGGCATCTCCGGTTGCACCTATAGCCAGCGAACCAATAACTTTATCCTTCTTTGAATATTTTTCAAGCATATCAATAGCATCCTCATACTGACCAAGGTGAAGAAAACAGATGCCGGCACTGTAACGGGCAAGATTCCCGGCCTTTGTGAATTTGTAATCATCGCTGATGTCAAGAAAACCCAGGTAATTACCGTCTCCATACAATGCCAGGTTGAGTGAATCTATCTCGAGGTATCTTTCAGCCTGGTACATCTGCGACTGGGCTTCATTATTCCTCTTCGTGAGGTACATCCTGCCCAGCCAGAAGAGCCCAACCAGTACTACTATAACACCCAGGATATAAATCAATAATTTGTAATTCTGCTCAAGGAACTGTTCGGTTTTTGTGAGTGTTTCCTCAACATTCTTAAGCCCTTGTGAACTGTCTCCTTTCTTCTTCTTTGCCATATCAGTAATAAAAAATGAACTTAAATTTTTACCACCGCAAAAGTAATTTTTTTTTCAAACTATTTAAACGCAAATACTTAAAAAAAAGGAAAAATGAATTTAAGTCCTCATAAAATTGATTATCAGCGAAATAATATATTGGGAAAATAAAGCGATACTTTTTTATAACTTTGCCGATAAGAATAAAGAAGTCATTTGATTCATTTAAGAAATATTATCAGTAGGGAAACCCACCCCCAACCTCCCACTACGCTAAAGCTTCGCGGGACAAGCTTCCGCTATCGTGGAATCTCTGCGTTGCTCCGATCTCCCGGGAGGGGAGTTTTAACTTTCAAAGCCTTAATGCCCTTATGCCCTTATGCCCTTATGCCTTTATGCCTTAAGACCCTTATGCCATTATTATGTACCTCAAAAAACTATCTCTGACAAACTTTAAAAATTACGACCAGACAGAACTTGATTTCTCGTCAAAAATAAACTGCTTTGTGGGTAATAATGGGGTTGGCAAGACAAATATACTTGATGCTATTCACTACCTGTCGCTTACAAAAAGCTTCTTTAATAATATCGATAGCATAAGCATCCGTCATGGAGAAGAATTTTTCATTATCAACGGTACCTTCGTAAGGAATGAAGAGGAAGACCAGATCTATTGTGCATTTCAGAAACAAAAGCACAAGGTTTTGAAGAAGAACGGCAAAGAGTACCAGAAGCTCTCCGATCATGTTGGCAAATATCCGGTAGTAATGATCTCTCCGGCCGATAGTTCCCTGGTTTCTGAAGGAAGTGAGGAGAGACGTAAGTTCCTGAACAAGATAATAAGCCAGTATGACGGGGAGTATCTCGATTCAGTGCTGAAGTACAACAAAGCCCTTCAACAGAGAAACAGGCTTCTTAAAGATATCAAATCTATAGGCAGTTTTGATAAAGATACTCTGTCGATTTGGGATTCACAGCTGGTCAAATACGGGGCATATGTATTCAAAGAGAGAGAGACTTTGGTAAGTGAGCTGATCCCTGTTTTCAAGGAGAGGTATTCGATGATCTCCTCGGAAAAAGAGAGGGTCAGGCTCTCATACCGGTCCCACCTGTCAGAGGGCGATTTTGCCGAAGCCCTGATCACTTCTGTTACAAAGGACCGTTTCCTGGAATATACGACAGTGGGCATTCATAAAGATGATTTGCTTTTTGAGATGAATGAACATTCAGTTAAAATTCTTGGATCGCAGGGACAGCAGAAGTCTTTCCTTGTAGCCCTTAAACTGGCAAAATTTGACTACATAAAAAGTAAATCGGGCTATTCGCCCATTCTTCTTCTTGATGATATTTTTGATAAATTTGATGCAGAACGCGTTGAGCAGATAATCAGGCTTGTAGGTAATCAAAAATTCGGACAGATATTTATTACCGACACTCACCAGAGCCGGTTACATGAAATACTGTCATCACATAAAACTGACTACAGGCTTTTCAGGATAAATAATAACGCAGTAGAGGAGATAATTGAAAACAGAAAACCGGGGAAATGAGACGCAGCAAAACCATATCGCTGGCTGAGGCCATGAAGGATTATATCAAAGAGATGAAAATGGAGGGCAAGCTGAATGAGATTCATCTCATAAACTCATGGGAAGAGACTGTAGGTAAGGCAATTGCATCACGGACCTCAAAATTATACATCAGAGATCAGATCCTTTATGTTCATCTTAATTCCTCAGTAGTGAGAAGTGAGCTTTTGATGCTCAGGGAGGCTTTGAAGGAAAAACTCAACGAGAAAGCCGGGAGTGAGGTTATAAAGGATATCGTATTGAAATAACTCCCCATCCCCCCAAGGTAGTGGCTTTAATAATGTGTGACTCTGTGTAATATTTATTTTATTGTGTAATTATTACCGGAAATTCTGATCGTTTTCTCAAACGATTTGGCTGACGTAAAAATAAAGTCCTGATTATTATATTTCATCACGACTTTATTATTGTTTATCTCTATTATAACCTCAGTCTTATTATCTCCGTTAATAATAAAATCAGCAAGCACCAGGGCTTTCTCTACACCGTCACCGCGCCTGAAGTTCCAGACTTCGTCAGGGAGGGCCAGCCTCTGACCATCATATATTGATATATTGGGCATCCTGTTAAGCAATTCAAAAACTTCACTTATACTCTTTCCGTTTAAATCGTTGAAACAGACAGGATTACGCTCAATGGACGCCTTGACAAACGGAAGCCAGTCGATGATATCCATCTGCCTGTATACATATAATGTTAATCTTGAAAGTTCAGATATATCACTATTTTCGATTATTGAACCTGTTATCTTTTCTCTGCTGTCATTTACTGAAATATCAGGTATCGCATTTATAATGAAGTTCTTGTTTTCATCCGGTAACCTGGGATCTGTATGTATAAAGGTTTTAAGTTCAT
This sequence comes from uncultured Rikenellaceae bacterium, assembly GCA_964535035.1. Taxonomy (GTDB): domain Bacteria; phylum Bacteroidota; class Bacteroidia; order Bacteroidales; family VadinHA17; genus LD21. Next base: position 10,289 of record CAZHRV010000218.1, on the reverse strand, counting down.
AAAACATATTCTTTATCATTTCCCGGGGAACAGATCCGTTAAGCTTAATAAACAGGTCCTCAATTATCTCCAGACTTTTATCCAGGTTGTCCTCAAAGATCTTTTCCACTTCATTCAGTATTATCTTCCCTGGCAAAGGACTGAGATGAAATTCATCACCTTCAATCTCATTTACAAGCCGTTCGCGGGTATCAGCCGATAAATTGAATTTGCTGATATGTTCATATTCAAACATTTTCTCAAGTGAGATATATCTTTTTTTATCCGCGCACACGCACTCATACTGGAAAAGAGTCTTGTATTTTGACTTGAATCTCAGGAAGTTAATAAAAACAAGATTTGTAAGACCTGTTATAAGGAATTCCCTGAGACTGGTCGAAAATGTACTGTATGCATCCCTGTCAATTGTTGCATCTTTGTTAATGAAATGAATATAGCCAGAGATATGTGATACGATGGTAACTTTCTCATTTTCAAGTGCTCTTCTTGCCTTCTCGGAGAGTGAGGTGCCGTTGTACCACATATTCTTGGTGACAATTCTCCGGTTGTTGGTTATCAGCCCCTCTTTTTCGGTGATGTAGTTTTGTGAATGAAGGGGAGTTGCGATGAGAAAAATCTTTTCAAGGGGTATCCTTCCCACTACAAACATTGCGGCGGCATAAAGAGCCGAAAGCGAAACACATTCCCCGGCTCCGGTGATGAAGTTATTCTTGTGCCTGAAAGCTGTCATAGCCTCAATAGTCTCTGTTTTCCAGTATGGGATAATATCAGCATCAAATTTATCAAGCCCGAAGTGCTTCCTGATATCAATATCAAAATAATATTTGTCACCTTCATAACCGAAAAGAGCATTTGACTGTTTCAGGAGCTCCATATCAAATAAATCCCTGAATCTTTCAATTTCCCGGCTTTTTGTCGTAAGTCCCCAGGTTGTCAGATCAAGATTGAAAACATAATTCTGAATTATGAATTGCTTAATCCTGTTAATTTTATAGGAGAAGCCCCTTTTTTCGATGTCTTTGAACCAGGGATCATCTCTCCACTCCCACAGAACCGGTGAAATAATATTGGCAAGCATAAGCGGATAAAACAGTTCCGGGAAGATGAAGATCTCCATATCGGAGAGAGTGAAAGCTGAAGAGTACTTCTCGAGAGTTTTCCTATCAGAAAAGTCAGTGATGATTCCGGGATCCATTTTGAGAGTATTAGAATCTTTCAATAGTTGAAAAGAAGAAATCGGATTCCCTGATGGCATTTTCATCACTGTCAGAACCATGAATGGCATTCATCTGAACAGAAACAGCATATAGTTGCCTTATGGTGCCGGATTCAGCCTTTGCAGGATCTGTTGCACCTATCAGCTTTCTGAATTCTTCAACAGAATTATCGTGCTTCAGAATCATTACAAATACCGGTCCCGAAGTCATGAATTCAACAAGGCTTTCATAGAATGGCTTACCCCGGTGAACTTCGTAGAAAAACCCGGCCTGCTCCCGAGTCATCCTTACCATCTTCATTGCGGTGATCTCAAATCCCGATTCATTGATCATTGCGAGGATCGGACCTGTTTTTCCGGTTCTTACTGCATTAGGTTTTATTATGGATAGTGTAATATTGCCGTTCATATTTCGTTTTTTTGAAATTAACATCAGAAGCTTCTCTTAGGGAATATTGCTTATCTTTACCTCCCTTACAAACAGCAGCAAAAGTGGCAGATTTATCCAAATATACAAAGGAATTAGCGAAACTTTTTTCCACAAGCAAAAATATCCTGTTGATATCTCATATCAATCCTGACGGAGATACAATTGGCTCTCAACTGGCTCTTTATCATTATCTTAGATCAAAAGGTAAGGATCCGGCAATGATGGCTCCCAATTACCTGCAGGAGTTCCTTAAATGGATGGATGGAGCAGATAAGATAGAGGTATTTATAAGGCACAGGGGGAGATGCAAAAAGCTTATTGAAGGGGCAGACCTTATAGTGATGCTCGATTTTAATCAGCCTGACAGGCTGGGGGAGGCGGAATCTCTTGTAACAGCCTCAAAGGCTGTAAAAGTGGTAATTGACCATCATCTCGATCCGCATAATTTTGTTGACCTCATGATTTCAGAGTCTTCAAAATGCTCCACGTCAGAGCTGATTCATGATCTGGTTACAGAGATGAACGGGGATCAGTTCAGAAACATTTCCTATGCAGAGGCGCTTTATGTGGGAATTATTACCGACACAGGGAACTTTGAACATGGTACATATACTGGAGCCACACTCAGAATGGTTGCCGATATGATTGATACAGGCATTGATAAAGGGAAAATACTGGATCTTATTTATAATAATTTCTCTGCCAGCAGGATGAGGCTACAGGGATTCGCCCTGAATCAGAGAATAACGGTGATCCCGGAGTTACAGGCTGCTTATATCTATCTTACAAGGAACGATCTTGCCTCATATAATTATGTAAAGGGTGATTCTGAGGGCTTCGTAAATCTTCCGCTTTCAATAAAAGGGATAATCTTTACGGCATTGGTTATTGAGAAAGAGGGATTTATTAAACTCTCCTTCCGTTCAAAAGGAGACTTTCCGTCCAACAGGTTTGCTTCCAGATACTTCTCCGGAGGGGGCCACATGAATGCCTCAGGAGGAGATTACCATGATACCCTTGAAAATACGATTGCATATTTTCTTAAATCATTGAAGGAATTCTACGAGGAATATCAACAAAACAAGCAATGAAACCCACATGTAGTTGAATACACAACCGAGCTTGCGAGCTCAGCGAAGCTAAACACCATATTATAATAATCAGCTACATGTGGGTTCCATCATACAATTAAAGTTAAATTATTATATGATGAAAATAAAGTTACTTTTTTTAATTTTGTTGGTGCCAGGCATGATTTCCTGCAATTCAGGACAGAAGAGGACGGATAGTCAGTCTGGTCCGGGGAAGAATGAAATGGCAGAACTTAACAAATACATGGTTCAGAAAGACAGGGAGAGGATACAAAACTATATCGAAAGGAAAAGACTTGAGATGACTGAATCACAGGCCGGGCTGTGGTACCTCATAAAATCAGAGGGAATCGGTAACTATCTGACCGACAATGATAAGATAGTGATGGAATATGAGTGTTCACTCCTTGACGGGACATTCTGCTACTCTTCACAGGAATCGGGACCAAAAGAACTTTTTGTAGGCAGAAGTGAAATGCCGGCCGGACTGGATCAGGGACTTAGAATGCTGAAACCAGGAGGTGAAGCACTTTTTATCATGCCGCCGTTCCTGGCTTACGGACTGACAGGCGACGGGGAAAAAATACCACCAAGGGCAATAATATTGTATAATATAAGTATTAATAAATAAAATTGACTGGTAACACTATTATTTTAAAACGCAATAATACATTTGAAGATGATACTTATATCAAAAAAAACTAAATTCATACTGTTGACAGGGCTTTTAATAGTATCTGTAACCTCGTGTCTTTCGACTAAGAAATTTGAAAAAGAGGAAGAGAGTCTTATACAGGATTACCTTGCAAAGAATCCTGATCAGAATTGGGTGGTTAAACCAAGCGGATTGTATTATCTCGAGACTTTAACCGGAACGGGACCTGCTGCGGAAGCGCACGACACAGCTTATATTATTTTTACTGCCAAATACCTGGATGGAAATACAATCGAGACAAATGTCGGCACAACTGATACTCTTATCATTCCAGTGAGCGAGGGTTATCTGATAGAGGGATTTGATGAAGGTGTATCATATATGAACGAAGGAGGAAATTCACAATTGATCGTCCCTTCTTATCTTGGGCACGGACAAAGCGGTTACTACTTTCCAGCCTACACACCTATACTATTTGAGGTTTACCTTGTAAAAATAGTCCAGGGCCCCGGAGTATTATAAATCTACTGTAACACGAAAATAACCGGCCTGTTTTTAAGCTCCGGTATTTCCCTTTTCCATTCTGATATTTTCATTGTTATTATTGATTCAGAAGGCAGTGTTATGTCAGCGGCAATACATAGCAGACTATTTTGATCGCAAACGGCAAGGATTGATTCAAGCATTGCCTGGTTCCTGTATGGTGTCTCCATGAAGATCTGCGAAAATCCTTCGTGAGCTTTTTTCTCCAGTTCTCTTAATTTTGCTGTTCTTTCCGACGGCTTTACAGGAAGGTATCCGTTAAATGTAAAATTCTGGCCATTCATCCCGGAGGCGATAAGAGCCATTATAATTGACGAGGGACCTGAAAGAGGGATTACGGTTATCCTTCTCCGGTGCGCTTCCGCCACGATTTTAGCACCGGGATCTGCTATTCCCGGAAGCCCTGCTTCACTCATCAGCCCGATATCATGACCGTTAAATATCGGATCAAGGAAATGTAATGTATCTGCTTCGTGTGTATGCTCATTTAATTCATGGAATACAGATTCGTCAATAGGGAAATGCCTGTCGATGAGCCTTAAAAATCTCCTGGCGCTCCGTAAATCTTCTACAATAAAGTACCTTAATCCTCTTGTGACTTCCAGTGCTTTACCGGGGATAACATCTTCATAGTTATCTCCGCCAAGCGTTACAGGTATGAGCCAGATCCTGCCTTTCACATTTTTTGTTTTATCAAATATAACAAATTAACACAGTTTAATAAAAACACATTTCCTGTTGGCTGTCTTGTATTTTTAATATAGGTTTGCCGGGAAATTGATCTTAACGTGAAAATAACTTTCCTGGGTACGGGTACTTCTCAAGGTGTTCCGGTAATAGCCTGTGAATGCGCCACATGCCTCTCAGAGGATCCGCGTGATAAACGACTCAGAACATCTCTTCTTCTGGAAGCAGGAAAAAACATCCTGCTCTTTGATGCGGGTCCCGATTTCCGCCAGCAGATGCTCAGGGAACATGTCAGAAGGCTTGATGCTATTATACTGACACATGAACATAAGGACCATATTGCAGGCATGGATGACGTCAGAGCTTTCAATTACAAAAGCCAGGATGCAATAGATGTATATGCTGAAGAAAGGGTGCAGGAAGCTATAAAAAGAGAATTTGCATATGTCTTTTCTGAAAAAAGATATCCGGGAGTGCCAAAGATCAGACTTAATACTATCCCCCCTTATGGATTTACAATCAGTGATATTGAAATAATTCCCATCAGGGTTCGACATATGCAGCTTGAGATTTACGGATTCCGGGTAGGAAATTTTGCATATATAACAGACGCCAGCTATGTGCCGGAAGAGAGCAAGGGAAAACTTTATGGTGTTAAATATCTGGTTGTTAATGCCTTAAGGAAGCAGAAACATATTTCTCACTTTAACCTCCGGGAAGCAATTGACTTTGTCAGGGAAATTTCACCAAAGAGGGCTTTTATAACCCATATAAGCCACCAGATGGGTCTGTATGAACAGGTAGCTGCAGAGCTGCCTACCGATATTATGCTTGCTTATGACGGTCTGAGTCTGGAGTTTAATGAATGAAACCGATACTATTTCTTCTTATAACTATGGAGTAATTTTTTCTGGTAGCCGGTTGAAAAATAATACTTGTTTCTGCCTAACTGGGAGGTATTAATCCTTGAAGTCTTTGCCTTCTTCTTCTGATAAGGATTCTGTCTTGCTGTAGCACAACCTGTTATTATTCCAATAAAAAGAAACAGGAAAAGGCACTTTATTATTTTAACAGATTTAGACATTAACATTTCAAGCTTTCTTTGATCTTTAAAAATATAAATAATTTATTTAATAAAAAATGACTATCAGGAATGAATATTAAAAACTTAGAATATTCTTCTATTTTGCATGTACTAATCCCCCCTGCCTCGTTGACTTCGTCGATCCCGCATGCGGGATTCTCTTGCAAACAAAAAAAGGGTGAGTTCATGTAATTAAATAATTAAAAATTAAGCACATAAAATATTTTATTATTGAAAGCCGATACTCATATAATAAAAAATGATAACTCAATTGTTGCCGTAAAATGAAAGAATTCAGTTTTTAATAGATAATATGTTATATTTTACGGCAAGATTTTTGTATTTTTCTCTCCGGGTCGTTTAAAGAAATTGTATTAAGTAATCTTGAATCATTTTGTTTATGCTGAAAAAGAAGTTAGTATCCGGATTAAGGATCCGGACCTGCCTGATATTTTTGTTTCTGTCATCATATTCCGCTTTTCCACAGACAATTATTAATATCGGCATATCTGAACATCCGGGGCTTGCTGCGGAAAGTATCATTTTATATGACAGCACATTACTTAATATAAACGGAAACAGATCCCTGTTTAGTTTCCTTGTGAACGGAAAATATTATAACTCGGCTGAAGAGGAAGCTGTAAGGCAGGATGATTCATATATGCAGTTTTTTGACAGCGTGATTAAAGTCACAACTCTTACAGCAGATCATTCATCCGGAACCTGGACATCCGGGATACTTTTTGAGAATATCGGGACTGATACCATTATCCTGAGTAATGTTGTCCCTTTTGGAGAAGATTCTGCATGTGTTTACATTACAGGGGATGGTCCTCCCGATCTTGCAAGGGCTTACCTGTTTCGTCCGCAGTACCATCCGGTAAGAGTCATACTTCCTGATAATGCCTGGGAAATGGGGTATTCGTCATTCCGGACAGGCAGAGAATATTCGGTTTGTGCAATTACCAGACGGCAGAATGCTGATGGAGGTCAGAAGAGAAGATATGAGACAATATTGCCCCCGAAATCCAAAGTATCATATGTTATGTATGCCGAGGCATTCACGGGTGAATGGCAGGAGGGACTGCGACTGATGTTCAGGGACAGATACCTTTATGACCTTGAAGAATTTGATAATTCACTTTATGAACGTGAAGACCTTGCATGGATAAAAGAGAGCTATCTGATGATTTTGCAGATGGCCTGGGACAGAGAGTTTTATGATCGGATGACCGGAAAATATACCTTCCCTGATGTGATAAGGAAAGGAATAGATCTTTTCGGGTATTTTGACGTCTTTTGTATATGGCCTACATGGCCGCGGCTGGGACTCGATCAGAGAAACCAGTGGGATATGTACCGTGACCTTCCCGGAGGAACTTCACAGCTCCGGAGCTTTGCCAATATGTCACATCTTTCAGGCACAAAATTCTTTATTTCCTATAATCCGTGGGATAACAGTACAAAAGAGGAAGATCATTACAGGGGAATGGCCAGGATTATTGAAGAGACAGATGCAGACGGTGTTTTACTTGATACCAGGGGCAGCTCGAGCTATGAACTACAGGCAGCGGCAGATAGCGTGAAAAAAGGAGTAATAATGTATTCCGAGGGAATGGCAATTACGAAAGATATGCCCGGAATAATTTCCGGCCGGGTTCATAATGCCATCTATCTGAGTCCTGAACTCAATCTTAACAAGCTGATCAAGCCCGATTTCTCAATATTCAGGGTTTGTGATGTAGGGGAGGATATTATTCACCGTGAACTGGCAATAGCATTTTTTAATGGTTACGGTACTGAACTCAATATGTACAGGCCTGGCGGAAGAAATGAATACTTTGACGCGGACCTTAAATTCCTGGCCAGAACAACCTTCATTCTGCGTCAGAATAATGACGCTTTCCTCGATTTTAACTGGACTCCGCTTATACAGACCACCCTGGATTATGTATATGTAAATCAATGGAATTCAGGCGATAAGACTCTTTTTACTGTTTTAAATATGAGACCTGAAGGGATTACGGGAAAACTCTTTGAAGTAAACAATCCGGCAGAAAAACATTTTGTTTCATTATGGAATCACGAAAACCTTGTTCCTGAATCGGAAAATGGTAAAACCTTTATCCGGTCTATGGCAGACGGCTGGCATTCAATTTATTCAGGTACAAGGAAAGAGGGATCAGTTGATTGTATTGCTGAGCTGCCTGATATACTAAGATCTGAAATTAAAGGTGATTCTATCAGAATTCATAATCCGGGAAAGGGTAAAGTGCTTATCTGGGAAGGCAATCCATCATATAATACAAATTATAAAGAATTTAAAATACTAGCCGATACGGTTATATTTGTCAGAGATCTCTTCGGATATTATGAAGGTAAGATTGTTGTGCAGCTTATCGAGAATAAAAGGTTGAAAGATGAGAATGTTCTGAGGCTTAAAGGAGGCAAACCCTGGCTGATAAACAGGATTACTCCGACAACACTTGCTTCTAAGGTTCCTGACGATATGGTGCTGGTTCCCGGAACCGATTTTTCCTTCAATGTAAGCACACGCGAGGATTTCATTACTTATCCTGAAGTCAGCGATAAAAAAATAAGGATTGACAGTTTCCTGATAGATAAATACCCTGTAACAAATGCAGACTATTACGAGTTTATTATAAGCTCCGGATATTACCCCAACGACACAACCAGATATCTGAGACACTGGGAATCAGGTATTTATAAACAAGGCCAGGATAATTATCCAGTTATGTATGTGAGCTATGAGGATGTAATAGCTTATGCCAAATGGGCAGGTAAGAGACTTCCCACAGAAGCTGAATGGCAGCTGGCTGCACAGGGTACTGACAGGCGTCTCTGGCCATGGGGAGATAAGTTTCATGGAACATACTGCAATAATGCATTTGACAGGCCTACACCGGTGGATGCTTTCCCGAAAGGAGAGAGCCCTTATGGTGTGATGGATATGGTAGGCAACATCTGGCAGATGACTAATGATATATATTTCAATGGTGCTTATTATTTTATGGTAATCAGGGGAGGAAGCTATTTCCGTCCCGAGTCAATCTGGTATATAGAGGGAGGACCGCAGCCACTTGATAAAACACAGATCATGCTTTTGGTATCTCCCGGGTTCGACAGGAGCTCTACAGTAGGATTCAGATGCGTTAAGGATATTGACGGGAAGAATTTTAAGGGGAAGAGATAACTATCTCATGTACTCACCTCACACTTTCAGTTTCTTTTCTATTTCGTTTATCTGATTCCTGAAATGCTTGTCGGTATCGATAAGGTTGTTCACCGTTTTACATGCATGCAGAACTGTTGCATGATCCTTACCTCCAATATGCGAACCAATGCTTGCCAGCGAAGCTTTTGTAAGGTTCTTCGAAAAGTACATGGAGACTTGCCGTGCCTGTACAATCTCCCTCTTCCTTGTTTTACCCTGTATAAGGTCAACGGGGATCTTGTAATAATCGCAAACGATCTTTTGGATAAAGTCAATTGTTATTTCTCTTCTTGCGGTGCTGATAAGCTTTTCGACCATCATTCTGGCGAGGTCAAGAGTGATCTCTTTCCTGTTCAATGTTGACTGAGCGTAAAGAGATATCAGTACTGCTTCCAGCTCTCTGATATTGTTTGAGATGTTTACAGCCAGGAATTCAAAGATCTCTTCAGACAGTTCGATACCGTCATTGTAGGCTTTCTTCTTCAGGATAGCAAGGCGTGTCTCGTAATCAGGCCGCTGCAGATCGGCCTGGAGACCCCATTTGAACCTGGAAAGAAGTCTTTGTTCCATACCCTGGAGGTCAACAGGTGGTTTGTCACAGGTCAGGATGAGCTGCTTGCCCGACTGATGCAGATGGTTAAAAATATGAAAAAAGGTGTCCTGAGTTTTTTCTTTACCGGCAAATTCATGTACATCATCGATAATTAGTACATCGATCATCTGGTAGAAATGAAGGAAGTCATTTTTATTGTTATTCCGGATAGAATCCACAAACTGAGTTTGAAATTTAGTGGCGTTAACATACAGGACAGTTTTTTCAGGATACTTTTCCTTAACCTGTATTCCGATAGCTTGTGCAAGATGTGTTTTCCCAAGTCCGGAATCTCCGTAGACCAGTAAAGGATTAAAAGCTGTGCCACCCGGATTATTGGCAACAGCAAATCCGGCTGAACGGGCAAGCCTGTTACAATCGCCTTCAATAAAATTGACAAAAGAATATTCTGAATTTAGCTGTGGGTCGATGTTCAGCTTTTTCAGCCCGGGAATAATAAAAGGATTTTTAATCGTTGTTCCTTCGGTATCGATGGGTACAGATACCGGTTTATTTTTTAATTCGCGCTGGTTTCGGGCTGGTAGTTTAACGGTGTAAGGTTTGGCATTTGATTGACCGTTATTCTCCATAACAACACTGTATTCAAGCTTTGCATCAAAACCAAGTTCTTTGCGAAGCACTTTGCGCAGGATGTCAATATATTGTTCCTCGAGGTATTCATAGAAAAAGGGACTTGGTACCTGTATGGTAAGCACATTATCCTCAAGTTTCACAGGTACTATTGGCTCAAACCAT
>CAZHRV010000217.1:0-19393 GCA_964535035.1 uncultured Rikenellaceae bacterium | reverse complement strand
CTGGCATCAACATTTGCATCGAGCACTGTAATTAAGTACCATAATGCGACCCCAATATATGAAAGGTCGCGGTTTTTTTTATTGTAATCGACCTGTTTAAGCATTCTTTCACTGTACCATGCGGCGGCAGATTCATCGTATGTATCAGGGTAAAGGACAGGATCATAATCCGCAGGATCAGCAAACGTAAGGATGTTAAGATAAGAATCCGTTTCAGGTATATCATCTGTAAAATCCTGATAGGCTTTCATATACTTGTTATATAATGAGGAGTTATAGCTGATAGCATAAGCCAGTCCTCCAAAGCCTGCATAAACAAGTGGTATCTTCCAGTATTTCCTGTTATAGATCTGCCCAAATCCCGGGAAGGTCAGGGCAAGCATTGTGGCCCTTTGCGGATCTGCCTTAAGAAAAGATTTTGAGGGTTTTATTACAGATAAAGAATCCTGAGCTGCTATATTTTGCTGAAAACATAACAGGAGCACAACAGCAAGAATCGTTATTTTTTGATACGCTTCCAAAACAAATACCGCCGGGAATCTCTACCGGTTTATCCATAACGGCGCGACAAAGATAATTATTTTCAGGAGTTAAGACGGTCAAAGATTCCCAAAATGCGTTCCATCTCTTCAGGGTTTTCAAAGGGTATCACTATCTTCCCTTTCCCTTGTTCATTGATCCTGAAGTTTACTTTAGCAGCAAAGATACTGCCCAGATGTTCCGATAGTCTTGAAAAGTCCTGGTTTAGTTTTTGTTTTCTCTCCTGTTTCTCAGGGTCTCTGGTATTTTCGGACTGGAGTTGTCGAACAAGCTCTTCAGCCTGTCTTACTGAGAGTTCCCCGTCAATTATTTTGTAATAGATATTGATCTGTTTTTTAGGATCCCCAATATTCACGAGTGTACGTGCATGACCCATCATCAGCTGTTTGTTCTTGATCCCGAGTTGTATTTCGGCGGGTAATTTAAGGAGTCTCAGGTAGTTGGTCACCGTTGATCTTTGTTTTCCGACTCTTTCACTCAGTTCCTCCTGTGTAAGCTTGCATTCTTCAATAAGCCTCTGAAAACTTATTGCCACTTCAACAGCATCAAGGTCTTCGCGCTGTATATTCTCAACCAGTGCCAGTTCAAGCATTGCCTGATCATCGGCAGTTCGTATAAATGCCGGAACATGTGTCAGTCCGGCACGTCTTGCAGCCCTTAGTCGTCTCTCTCCGGCAATGAGCTGATATCTTCCATCACCTGTTTCCCTTACTGTCAGTGGCTGGACAATCCCCAGTTTTTTAATTGATGACGCCAGTTCTTCGAGTGATTGTTCATCAAAGCTGGTTCTCGGCTGAAAGGGATTGCTGTCGATTGATTCGATTGAAATATTCCTGTTAACCTCGATTTTTTTCTCAAGTATCTCTTTCTCAACGCCGTCAATCAATGCGCCTAAACCACGTCCCAATGCGTTTTTTTGTGCCATGTTTATCTCTCTTTTACCGGATTCACCCTGGCTTCCTGCTTCTCTATCAACTCTTTAGCAAGATTCAGGTAGTTGACTGTCCCTCTTGAATCAGCATCATATAATATTGCCGGCTGTCCAAAGCTCGGTGCTTCCGACAGTTTAACATTACGCTGAATAATCGTTCTGAAAACCATTTGTTGGAAATGCTTGTACACCTCTTCTGCTACCTGATTTGACAATCGGAGCCTTGAATCGTACATTGTAAGAAGAAAGCCTTCAATTTCAAGATTGTTGTTCAGGTTATTCTGTATTATCTTAATAGTATTAAGCAGTTTGCCGAGTCCTTCCAGTGCAAAATATTCGCATTGTACCGGAATTATTACCGAATCTGAAGCTGTAAGCGCATTAACGGTAAGCAGCCCCAGTGAAGGGGAACAATCAACAAAAATATAATCGTAATTGTCCCTGATTTTTCCGAGTATCTCCTTAAGGATCTTTTCCCTGGAGGGCCTGTCGAGCATTTCGATTTCAGCACCTACAAGATCGATATTTGACGGTATAAGTGACAGATTTTCCACTCCGCAGTCCATTATCGTGTCGCCCGGCTCCTTCCCGTCAATGAGACAATCATAAATCGTGGATTCTATCTGACGTGTATCGGCTCCTATTCCGGAAGTAGCATTGGCCTGCGGATCCGCATCAACAATAAGCACCTTCTTTTCGAGAGCAGCAAGACTGGCTGCCAGATTAATTGCCGTTGTTGTCTTACCCACTCCACCCTTTTGATTCGCTATTGCTATTATCCTTCCCATCCGTTTCCTTTTTGTCTTTTTTGTATTTGTTTTGAGCTTCAAATTTACTATTTATACCACCACAGGCTCAGGTGGTGAAAGATGTAATTGTAAACAAATTTTTCATGGTTTTCAACATCTTATTAACATCGCATATTGGTCTGGTAGTCAAATTAATACTATAAGGATAAGTTTCCTTTTTCTTTTTATCCTTTATATTTCAGCTGTTTAATATTGCAGGTGGAAGTCAGAGATTATCCTGTTTTGATAGTATTGTATGATCCCCGGCATCAGACAAGAGTTCCCGGAAACAAACAGATTTAATAACCGAACTGCAGGTTTTCAAGCATATTTTTTGCTTAGTATAATAATAGTATTCGATCATTCTAATTAACTTTAATTTTTATAATTTATAGTTTTGAATCAGAAAGTCTTTCGATTATTAGTTCGATATAATAATTATGAATTTGAAGAAGTACTATACTCTCTTTATATTATGCCTGTTTCCAGGTCTGATATTAACCGGACAAACAGTAAAGATTAACGGTAAACTTTTTGATAAGAATGAGGGAACAATAATCTCAGAGGGGATTATATCCCTTGACCCAGACAACAGGACAGCCATCACAAATCACTATGGAGAATATTCATTTATTACCACACCGGGACCAAAACAAATAAAGACCCGGGTACTTGGTTTTAAATCCGGGACAGCAGATTTCATACTTAAAAACGATACTGTTATTAATATTTATATCCAGGTTTCTCCTGTTGAGCTGAGTGAAGTAAAAATCATTGCGGATTCCATAAAAAATCTTGAAATTACTCCGCGCGGAAGCTTTATAATTACTCCTGCTTCTATTCATGAGACTCCAAAACAGTTCAGCGAACCCGACCTTTTGAAGTCAATTCAGATGCTGCCCGGGGTGGTCTCGGGGAAAGATGGTACATCCGATATTTATGTAAGAGGAGGTGGTCCCGGACAGAATGTTGTTCTTACCAACGGTTGTTACTTTTTTCTTCCCGGTCATCTCCTGGGTATCATATCTCCGTATGATCTTGATTTCCTCGAAAGCGCCGAACTGTTTAAAGATTATTTCCCTGCCGAACTTGGCAACGGAGCCTCTTCGGTGATAAGTCTTGATTTCAGAAAGATCCATTCCGATTCTCTTAGATTACAGTTCAGGCTGGGACTTCTATCTTCAGGTTTAATAGTGGAAACTCCTCTAAGAAAAATAAACTGGGAAATGACTGCAGGTATTAAAGCCGGTAACTATTTTATCTATGCCCCTATCCTGAAGAAGATTGTTTCAAATGAAGTCGGTGATTTTCTCCCTCCTAATAAATATTCTTTTTTTGACGGATTCTTAAGACTTTCTCATTCATCATCGAAATACGGAGATATTACTTACCTGTTTTTTGGTAATTACGATAACGGGAAAGATGAAAACAGGTTCGAAAGCCAGAGCGGTGATACCCTGATTAAATATATCGAAGGAGTATCGACAGGGTGGAATAACATGGTACATTCTGTTCAGTGGCTACTACCGGTTAACGGATCAGTGAAGTGGAAACTTAACCTTAACTATAACAGGGTCTCAATAGGCAGGAAAATCTATACTGAGTCCGAAGAATTACTTTACGGCTCTAAAACAGGCTCATCGGAAACTCTTCTTTCCTTCTATCCGACAGTTCATAATATTACTACACTTCTCTCAATTAACCTGGCAAGGGAAAAACTAAGTTTTAATGCTGGTGTCTCAAACAGGTTCAGGTATTTCTCCCAGAATAATTATTCTCTGAATTCGATAGATGAAGAGAGTACCCGAATTGATTTCGGAGAGGATGATATTGTCAACGAAACATCCCTTTTCGTCTCTACAACAGCTCTCCCAGCTAAAAAGATCAAATTTGATGCAGGGATAAGGCTTACCGGTATAGTTGCCAGGGATATAAGCTTTATTGTTCCCGAACCCAGATTAAGGATCTCCTATAATGACGGAGGAATAATATCTCCCCATATCAATTATGTGAAATTGAGTCAGTCTGATCACTCAGTTGAGGGATCGAATGCAGGACTTAGAACAATGCTCTGGCTTCCCGTTTATAAAGAATTCGGCCCGGAAATATCAGATGTGATCTCTGCAGGCTTTCAGGGAAATATAAAAGATAACATTATCTGGACCCTTGACGGTTATTATAAGAAAATATCAGGTATGGTTGATTTCAAGCCGGGGGCAAGTTTCATTATCGACACATCTTTTGTCGACATGCTTGACAAGGTAAAGGGGAAAGCGTATGGAATAGAGACCGGATTAATAAAAAGAAAAGGTAAGCTTACCGGCAGTGTGAGTTACACATATTCGAGGTCAAAAAGAGAATGGGGCTCGCCCGAGGGAATGATCTGGATCTCATCAGGAGCCGACAGGCCTCATACTTTTAACATTTCCATGAAGTATTACTTTAAACCTTCTACAAGCTTCGGGCTGAAATGGGTGTATCAGTCAGGTGCCCCGGCAACGATCTACATGCATGAAACTTCATACGGTGAGTTCTTTGAAACAAAAAATAACATCAGATACTTCGATTATCACAGGCTTGATCTCTCATTCAGGCAGATCATTTACAAACGGAAGTATTCAATATTTCTTGATGCAGATATCTATAATGTTTATAATCATAAGAATACGTTCTACTTTAAAAAGACCTGGGATGAGGCTGAACAGATATATTATTTTAAGAATATCTCATTATTCCCGATTATGCCTTCACTGACCATAACAATTAAATTTTAGGACGATCCACAATCCGTAATCAATCAAATAATGAAGCAGTTACTAAGATCATTTTTAATTTTTTCGGCAACATGGCTGATTATAATTGTGTTGGCACAGTGTGAAGGCAATGACAGGTATTATCGTCCGGATATTCCTGAAAAGCTTTGTGCCGTGGGAATTATTGATATTGATGATACGGCAAGTTCCAGTCACTACTATCTTCTTATAGATCAGAGCAGCCTGCGTCATCTGTCCTTTGAGAAGTCATTCCAGTCAGAATATCCTGAAGATATAACGGACTCATTAAGGAAGTTTGAATTTACTATTTCATCTTCGGAAAAGGAATTATTCCGGTATTACTGTGATTCATCAATAAAAAAAATAATTGATCTGAGAATTCCTGACAGTATTGTGTTTAATCCGGGAGAAAATTACTTTCTCCATGCAAAGGAAAAGAGCGTACAGGAAATTTCTGCAGAAATAGTAGCTGCTGAATCGCCGTCGAAACCTGAACTTATTTCAATCAGTAAAGGGAAAGCGGTAGATACAGAACCGAACAATGGATGCAGTCAGGACACAACCGCAAGATATGTTATGATCAGCTTTTCATTTGAAAAAGATCAAAACCTGTATTATGCGCTTATGGTTGATGGCTGGGGATTCTCCTTTGCAGATAGTTATGTTCCGTATCCTGGATATTTGAATTTTTCAATTCCTGAAAGCAATACTCCCGGCTTCTTTTCTGAAATGCAGGGTTTAAAAATGTATCACTATGTCTGTACCGGAATTCATAGAAATATTGAATCATCACCAGCCACTTCATTTTTAATTGAAGGAGGAAAAATACCGGATCCAAAATGCATAATGACAATTTATATTCAATATTGGGATGCATATTGCCCATATGATGTATTCAAGTCCATAAGAATTAGGCTTCTGTCAGTGCCTGTAGAATTATATCATTTTGAAAAGAGTCTCTATACCTATAACAAAACAGCGGGAGATCCGTTTACAGAACCGGTTTACCTTGGGGGTAATATTAAAGGCGGGGTTGGGGTATTTGCAATTTGCAGAAGTTCCAATCTTAAAATTAATTTCTCACCATGGATTTAGATTTTAAAAAATGAGACTTTACCATGGTGAATCCTTTCAAAACGATATCCGTTAAGTTATTATCAGCAATTTTAATAATGATCACGATATTTTTTACTTGTTGTGAGAGTAATGACAGGTTCTATCGTCCAAACCTGCCTGAGACATTGTGTTGTATTGGAATAATTGACGTAGACGACACGATAAGTGACAATCCGCAAAATCCTTATTCCTTTAACGATTACTTACGTTATATCTTGTTTGAAAAATCATACCAGTCGGAATACACCGAGGAAAGAAATGACTCTTTAAAAAAGTTTTCATTTTCAATCTCCGGTCAGAATACAGAGCTTTTCTCCTTCCATAGTGATTCAAATCTGAAAATTCTTGAATCTTACAAATTGCCTGAAAGTATGGAATTCCTCTCCGGTGAAAAATATTTCCTGAAAGCAAGCGAGGAAGGCTCCTATGACATTTCAGCAGAGGTAATTGTTCCGGAACCTCCGTTAAATCTTATTTTAAATTCAGTTCATAAAGAAACAGAACCGGCAACTGAGTTTATCGGTTGTAACTGGCCATTTGATGACAGCCTGAAATATGCAATAATTGATATTTCCTTTGATGTTAATAATAAGTCATATTATGCACTCCTGCTCGAAGGTATCGGTAATAATTTTAGTCTGGCTCCGGGTATATTAGATTTTCTTGATTTTTCTATCAGAGAGAGCAATGTCCATGGTTTCTTTGCTGCTGTATATGGAATAAAAATGCACCATCAGTTTTGTATAGAAAAACGGTTATATTGGGAAGAATCTCCGGTTAAAGCTTATTTTATTGATGGGAGTAAAGTATCAGATGATTACTGCAATATGACTCTGTTAGTTAAATTCAATGACGGCTATTCATTGTATAACGTCTTCACTTCTTTCCGTATTAAATTGTTATCTATTCCGCGGGAACTTTATCTTTTTGAAAAAGGTCTTTATACATATGGAAATGTGACTGAGGATCCATTTTCAGAACCGGTTTATCTGAATGGTAACATTAAAAACGGGAATGGGATTTTCGCAATATGCCGTAGTTCAGAAATTTCTGTAATTCTCCCATTTCCACCAATGTTTTGATAATTAATTAACATTCATTAGATATAAGTCTAAATAGATAAAGACATTGCTTGATCGATAATTTCATATTTAGCGATGGTTTATCAAATAAATAAGAATAAGCAATTAATCAGGATAGCATATTCTTAGTGTCTTGGATATTTGACGACAAAAATTTTCTACCACTCTTATACAAAGTCACCAGGTAACACAATTTAGGGATATGAAGATTTGTGGGATTTTTGAAAAGGCAAAAAAAACCGCAGAGCGGTTTCACAAATAATTAGTAAAAAAACCAATCATTCGCTTGTACCACGGAGTGGTTCCATCACTCTGATAATGGAACACCCCGATAAACCGGGGCGGGCTCTCTGGCGTTCTAATAAATGGTTTTAGAATGTCATGTACAAGTATTGATGAATCCGCTCCGCGGATCATAAAATGTAAATACCTTGCACTCCCCGCTATATGTCGGGGTAGGTACTTCAATCCGTAGTGAATTATTTTTTCTTACCATCAAGGCTCTATATCCTCTTTTATTCACATATTTGCAAAGTGTAAAACTGATAAGATATGTCAGAAAATCCAGCTCACAGAGAATGGTTTGCTATAGTCAATCCCAATGCCGGCAACGGAAAGGGAAATAAAGACTGGGGCAGAATAGCCGGTCTTTTCGGTAAAGAAAATATAGCATTAGTTTCAAATTTTACCAGTGGCAAAGGTCACGCCATAGAGCTGGCCGGAAATGCTGTACGCAACGGATTCAGGAGAATCATCTCCGTCGGCGGAGATGGTACTCTGAATGAGGTTATTAACGGTATCTTCACGCAGGAATACTGCAGCACCAAAGAGATTACCGTAGGCATGATACCTGTGGGAACCGGCAATGACTGGGGTAGAATGTTTGGCATTCCCCTCGTATATGAAGGTGCTGTAGATGTGATCAGGGAGAACAAGGTCATGCTGCATGATATTGGTGTGGTAAATTACCTTGACGGAAGCCAACAGCATGTCAGATATTTTATCAATATTGCGGGACTCGGTTTTGAGTCACTTGTTGTAAAGAAGACAAATAAGCAGAAGGAAAAAGGCAGAAGCAGCCAGACAATATATTTCTATAATCTCCTGTCAAGCCTTTTATCCTACAGGAAAATTAAAGCCGATATCATAATTGAGGGTAAGAAGATTACCAATAATATCTTTTCAATCAATGTAGGTAACGGCAGATATTGCGGCGGGGGTATGAGACAAACACCTGATGCACTGCCCGATGACGGTCTTTTTGATATCACCATAATAAGGGATATTGGCAAAATCGAAGTAATTAAAAGTCTTAAATTGCTTTACGATGGTACCATAATGAGTCACCCTAAAGTTGACGGATACCGGTCAGATAAACTTCGTGTTGAATCAGACTCTATGCTTTATCTGGAAGCTGACGGGGAATCACTTGGACATACACCGGTTGAATTCAATATTATTCCTGCGGCTGTAAATATTGTCTATGGCACTAAGGTTATTCGGTAAGTTTTATTTCGAAAAGCTTCGGCCAGTTTTTGCCTGTAACAAATATCCTGTTCCCCTCCTTATCATAAGCAATACCGTTAAGAACATCAGTATCCCGATCCTTCATCAGCCCTTTAAGGTCGATATATGCAAGGACTTTTCCTGATTCAGGGTCGATTCTGGCAATGAGATCTGACATCCAGATGTTTGCCCATATCTCACCATTGATATATTCAAGCTCATTAAGCTGGTCTGCTTTTTTCTCATTATCATAAACCTCAAGACGTGAAATGACTGTAAACATCTCAGGTTCAAGGAAATATAATACATTTGACCCGTCGCTCATAACAATCTGATCCTTAAGGGTTGTCAATCCCCAACCCTGTGATTGATAATAGATCTTGTATATCTGCCGGAAGGTTGCCTTATCATATACGAATCCTACCCGGGATGTCCAGGTAACCTGGTAAATACGATCATTGTAAAGGGTTATTCCCTCTCCAAAAAGAGAAGGATCGAGGTTCAGCTGCCGGATCACCCTGCCTGTTTCGAGCTCAACTTCCCTCAGGCTGGAACCCGTTTCCTGTCCCGTACCTTCATATAATGTGCCATTATCATAAAAGAGCCCCTGGGTAAACGCATCTCTTTCATGAGGATAAGTGTGTATTACCCTGTACCCGTTCCTTGCCGGTATCACATCTGACATTATAACTATAAATCTTGCAATGGTTGTCCTGACTTTGCCATTTCTATAGGCTGACACTTTTATCGATTTTCTGCCTGTTCTATTAATCAGAGACGGTGTGATCAGGTGTTCCAGTACACCCGGGCCAAGTGAGGCCACTGCCCTTCCGTCATAGAATATCAATATTGAATCGGGAGGCTCTCCCCTATTATCCCTGGCAAGAATAACCTTTACCTCTTCTCCGAGCTTGAATTCAGAATTTTCAGCTGGGGCAGTCATTGTTATTAAACTGACAACGGGCTCATCTTCTGTTTTGTTCCCCTGTGTATCGTTTTCCGCCGGCACCTTTCCCGACCTGCCAGAACACGATATTATCCATGTTACGATGAGCAGAACAAATAGAGAAAATAAATATTTAAAATAATTATCCTTCATCTGTCTTCTTTTTCCTTGTAAATAAACGTTTAAAGATATTCCTTGCTGCCGAGGTTATCCTTCTTTCAGCCTCTTTTTGCTGCAATTCAAAAGGATAAAGCATCTGCCACACCTCGCTCCACCCCGGGAATCCTCCCAAGTTCCTGTCATCAATATAGATATCAGCATCTATCTTTCTGTTGACATTTTCATCAAGTATTTCTTCAGGATAGTTCTTATTGACTGCATAAAATTCGATACCTTTTTGTCTGCAGAATTCCACAGCATCTTCAAGCTCTTTGCCTGTTCTGAAGGTCCACAGTATTATCCTTGCCCCTCTCTTTTCAAGCTCCTTAAGTGTTTGAAAAGCAAATAGTTTTTCCTTACCAATCTCAGGATATTCGTGTTCGACGATAGTACCGTCAAAATCCACTGCTATTTTTATGGGAATAATCTCAGTCACCTTCATAAACATAAAGAGTCAAATTTAACCAAAATGGCATTATTACTGAAATTTATCTTAATTTTACGTTCCTTCTGAATAATTTCTTTCGCGATGAAGCATGTTCCCAATCTAATCACCTCTCTGAATCTTGCTGCCGGTTTTATTGCGATAATTTTTGCCCTTGAGGGGAACCTCACCACGGCTTCATGGCTGATACTTGCAGCTATGATATTCGATTTTCTCGACGGGTTTTCTGCAAGGCTGCTCAAGGCATACTCTCCTCTGGGGAAAGAACTCGATTCCCTGGCTGATATTGTTAGTTTCGGGGTGGCTCCGGCCGTAATAATTTACAGGCTTCTTTGCACAGTATCAGATGTAACTATCACCGATACTGTTGGTATCCTGCAGCTTATTGTTCTTCTTTCGCCGGTAATCATGCCCGTCTGTGCCGGTCTGCGTCTGGCAAAATTCAATAACGATGAGACCCAGAAGACATCATTTAAAGGATTGCCGACTCCTGCAAATGCTCTGGCAGTCATTTCCATAATAATTGCAGGTGAATATTCTGATGCCGGCTTAATCATATATCTTACCGGATCAGCTGCTGCATTAATAATATTTACCGTAGTACTTTCTGCACTTATGGTTACACGAATACCTATGCTCTCCCTGAAATTTGCTCATCTTAAGCTCAGGGGAAATGAAGGAAGGTACCTGCTTGTGGCTCTGGTTATAATAGCATTTCTAATCCTGGGAATCAGTGCAGCCCCCCTGATAATACCAATCTATATAATTGTATCTCTAATGTTTTTAGTATTCAGTAGATGATAGACCCCCTTCCCAGCCTTCCCCCAAGGGGGAAGGAGTTTTTAAAATAAACTATCTTTTCATTTTGCTTTAACTTTCCTTATCAGGGAATCTCCTTTCGTAGTATGACACTGCAAATCTGATCAGAAACCAGCTGATGATTATCATCACCGGCCAAAGCATGTACTGCAGAATTTCTGATATATACATGATTATTGTTTTTTTGTTTTTTTGCCTTTTTGCCTTTTAACTTTTAACTTTTAACTTTTAACTTTTAACTTTTAATATACATGCCCGTCATTTTTCAATTCATCTTCAGTAATTCTCTTTTTATTTATTTCTCTCCATGCATACCAGATATATGCTACAACAAAAGGAATGATGAATGATACATACATCATTGTTTTGAGGGTGAACTCGCTGGATGATGCATTATGTATTGTGAGAGAACTTGCCATATGGTAAGAAGAGGGATAAAATGAGGTCCCGTTAAAACCTGCCACAATGAATATTGCAAATACCGAAAGCACTGTACCTGTGCCGCTGAACCATATTCCCTTCCTGCTGTTTCTGAAGATTGTAATCGCGATGCCGTAAAGGACGCCTGTCACTCCGGCGAGGAAGATTATAATCACTACCGGCATCTGGATAAAGTTGTGCAGGTACTTGTATTTCTCCAAAACTACTTTCCCTGTTTCCCTGTTTGCAGCAAATCCATCCGACAGCAGCAGTGTAACAAGAAAAAACAGGAAGAACACCAGGAAAGATACAGAATTAATCATCAGCTTCCTGACAGACTTCTTAACAAGCTTTTCGTCATCAACTGAATTAATTATGTATAGCAATCCGTTTACCCTTGTCAGGAACAGAATTGCCAGTCCCAGTGCAAGGTTTCTTCCGTTGAGCAGGGCCTCAAGCCCGTGCCATTCTGTAGCCCATTCCACGTTGAACATTAAATTGAGGCTGTACTGTGAACCGGTAAAGAAGGTCGCTACTGCTGTACCGATAAGAAAAGGTCCCAACGCCCCGTTCAGGAAAAGAAAGAGGTCAAATGTTTTCGTACCAAAAATATTAGCCGGTTTCGACCTGTATTCATAAGCAATTGCCTGAATAATGAAGCTGAAAAGAATCGCGATCCAGACCCAGTAAGCACCGCCGAAGCTTGTTGCATAAAAGAGAGGGAATGATGCAAAGAAGACACCGCCAAATGTTACCAGGGTGGTGAAAGTGAATTCCCATTTTCGTCCCAATGCGTTTACTATCATTGTCTTATGGAGATCGTTATCAGGAAGTGAATATATCATTGACTGTCCTCCCTGGACAAACATCAGAAACACCAGCAGGCTGGAAAGAAGTGAGACTATCACCCACCAGTAATATTGCAGGAAAAGATGTGATATCAACAGTGTTGTCATGATTACCTCCAATTAGTGTTTTGGGCCTGTTTTTATCTGTTTTACCATTATTGAGACCTCAGCTATCAGTAATGCTGTGAACATGAGGGCAAAGAGGATAAATGTTGTCATTACTGAGCCCGTGCTTATCCGGGTTACTGCTGCAGATACCGGCATCAGGTCCTGTATTATCCATGGCTGCCGTCCCATTTCAGCAAGGACCCAGCCAGACTCGCTTGCAATATATGCGAGCGGGATCGATATCAATGCAATCCGGAGGAACCATCTGTTCTTTGCAATGGTGCCTCTGAGAACCAGATAAAGTGCAATTAAGCATACAACTATAAACATGAATCCAAGCATCACCATCAGGTGGAAGGAATAGAATGCTATTGAAACATTTGGAATTGCATCTTCGGGAGTTTCAAGAAAAGCATATCCAAAATATCTGAAGATCTCATCAACAAACTTCTCTTCAAGGAATATCTTTTTTATCTCTTCTGCCGTCTCCTTTTCGTTATGTATTTTCGCTGTCTTGTAATTATTAAGAAGGTCCCTTGCAATCTTACCCCTCTTCATTCTCTCGGTTACCGGGAAAACAGTGCTGTCGGCATTTCCATAAATAAGATCATTTATCCCCGGCACAAATGCATCCCTGCTACCGTCAGTCATAACTGAAAGAAATCCTGGTATTTCAATCCGGAACAGAAACTCTTTAAATCTTTTCGAATTCTTTTTCTCTTCGGAATTCTTGAGAATACCAAAAGCAACGAGTCCTGCATCCTGTTTGCCATCGTAAAGAGCCTCAAAGGCAGCGAATTTAACCGGTTGTACTTTTGCCAGCGTTCTTGCTGATGTATCGCCGGTGAAGGCAACCAGCAGCGATGATAACAATCCAAATATGGCAGCAATAAGTATGCTTCTTTTAGCCAGCCACTCTTCCCTTTTCTTTAACAGGAACCAGGAGCTTATGCCTAAAACGAACAGCGAGGCGAGCAGGAATCCTGAAGAAATTGTATGAAGAAATTTATCTACTGCAACCGGATTAAAGAGGACTGCCCGGAAATTTATCATCTCATTACGGGCTGTATCAGGGTTAAATACCATACCTACAGGGTTTTGCATCCAGGCATTTGCTACCAGGATCCACAAAGCTGAGAGATTGGCTCCTATCGCAACAAGCCATGTTGAAGCCAGGTGAAATTTCTTACTCACTTTGTTCCATCCGAAAAACATAACGGCAATGAAGGTTGATTCAAGGAAAAAGGCCAGGATTCCCTCAATGGCCAGCGGTGCACCAAAAATATCGCCCACGAACCAGGAATAATTTGACCAGTTTGTGCCAAATTCAAATTCAAGGATGAGCCCTGTAGCGACACCAATGGCGAAATTTATTCCAAAGAGAGTCATCCAGAACCTGGTAAGTTTTTTCCAATCCTCATTACCGGTACGCACATAAATGGTCTCCATTAATGCAATAATGAATGATAATCCAAGTGTTAGCGGAACGAAGATCCAGTGATAAATAGCTGTAAGGGCAAACTGGGCTCTTGACCAGTCTACCAGTGCCGGGATTACATCCTCAATCATTTATTTCCGTTCATTTGGTTAATTGATCCAGAACATATTCGCTTCTCTGCTTATCAGAGTCATATTCCTTTTTTAGGAAATCCCTGAAAAAGAATACTTTCAGGATTACAAAAATAACAAACAGCTTAATTAATATTATGATCCAGACCCGTCTGCCCCATGCTGACATGTTTCTGAATCCGTCATAATAAAACCGGAATAAACGGCCGGGGTATGAAAGCAGATGTCTCATCAGGTCTGTTAATATTCATTCTTATTCTTCTCCTTCAGTCCTCTTTCGTTTTACTTTAATCCTGTACTTACGGGTAGTTTTAGCTTTATCATTATCATTATCAATGCTTTCCCTGGAATCCTTTTCAAACAGGTGAGGCCGTTTACTGATATTTTCGGGATTAAGACTGGATGTGATCTTTTGTACCGCTTTAAAGTTGTAAAAGAATTCCCTGGCAAAAACCCTGAGAACGGTATATGTCGGTATACCCAGTATCATACCTGGTATGCCTGCAGCAAAACCGGCTGCAAGAACCACTATGAAAATCTCCAGCGGGTGTGCCCTGACACTGTTTGAAAAAATTATAGGCTGAAAAAGAATATTATCTGTAATCTGGGTTATCGCAATGACCAGTGTCATGTAAAACACAAGAGGATTAACAACTGTAGCAAAATCCTGTGTTATATTGGCTGCCACTCCCATTGTGACAGCAATAAAGAATCCAAGCCATGGCCCCACATAGGGAATAACATTCAGTATCCCGACAATAAGCCCCATAACAAGAGCCTGCTGAAAATCAATTCCGGCAATGGTCATTCCCAGATCTACCATTATCATTATACATGTGCTCTGAATTAATATCCCTATAAAATACCTTGTAAGAAGATTTTTAATTGAATAAAGAGCTCTGGAAAAATTCTCAGTGTATTTATCAGGAACCCACATTAGTATAGCTTCAAAAAAGAGATGCTGATCTTTGAGGAAGAAGAATGTAATAAATGAAATGGAGAATATTGCAATAAGAAGGCTGCCAACTGTACTTATAACAGATCCGAGAAAATCCTGTATCATGCTGATACTGAGGATCTCAGAGACTTTGCTATTAAAATAATCTTTGATTGACAGCTCAGTGGCAATATTACTGCCTAACGATCTTAAAAGATTTTGTATCTTATTTATCGGCGTTTCGACCAGCTGTACAATCTTTTCACTATCTATGGTGGAAAAATAGTTAACCTGACTGGTAATCAGGGGAACGAATATTATGAAAAACAAAATAATAACTCCCCAGATTATTATTAGTGTCATAAGTGCTCCCAACCACCGTGGCCATACCCATTTCCTGAATCTGATCCTGCAAAAGAGATCAACAAGAGGACGGCCCATGATTGAGAGAACACCGGAAACAAGGATATATACTACAATATTGCGGAAATACCAGACTCCGGCCAGCATTAATAGAACTACAAAAAATATAAGTACGTTTCGTAACAGGGTCTTCATATCAACGACTTTCTTTTTACAAACCTAACTATTTTTTTGTAAACATATAGCTGCCATATTGTCTACTTTAACACAGCAAGGTGTGCCATTATGTCATTTTTATTAATTTGGAACAGAACTTGTCAATGAGGTAAATGTATTATTAAAATTATGTATAACTTAAAAATAATGGAGGACAAAGCCATGTTACCAACAATTACAAGAAGAACTTACAGCCCGTTTTTATCAAATCTTTTTGATGATGATTTTTTCCCGGTATTATCGAACAGGACCAGTTCTATGCCTGCTGTAAATATCAAGGAGAATGACAAGAATTTTTTTCTTGAACTTGCAGTTCCCGGTATGGATAAGAAGGATCTGAAAATTGACATATCGGATGATGTTCTTACAATATCTTCCGAAAATAAAAGTGAAGTGGAAGAGGAAAAGGATGGTTATAAGAGAAAAGAGTTCAGTTATTCATCTTTCTGCAGAAGTTTCTACATTCCTGAAAATGTAAACAGGGAAAAGATAGGAGCCTCATATAAAGATGGTATACTGTCAGTTGAGCTTCCGAAGCAGGAAGAGGAAAAAAACAAGATCACCAAACAGATAAAGATATCATAATTCCGGATTCCGGGTTAAATGAAAAAGAGAGAGGCTGTAAATCAGTCTCTCTCTTTTTGTGCACATTCTTCTTCAAACTTTTCCGCAAATCTTCGTCCGAATTCCTTAAGCATCTCCTCTTTCTGACCTGAGGGTTTGAATTTAAATGAGACAGACTCATCAAAAACCTTCAGCTTCAGACTTTTCATTACTTCGGTGATTATCTTTGGTGCTTCACCGCTCCATCCATAAGAGCCGAATGCTCCGGCAAGCTTTCCTTTATCCCTTATCGGATTGATGAGTGCAAATAACTTATATACAGGAAGCAGTGTATTCTGGTTGATTGTTGGTGAACCCACCAGTATTGCAGCTGATGAGGTTACCAGTGCATCCAGTTCACCAAGATCAATATGCTCAATATCAACGACATTCACATTAAAATTGCCGGTTTCAAGGATACTCTGTGAAATAATTTCAGCAGCCTGTTTTGAAAATCCGTATGCTGATACATAAGCAATGAGGATGCTTTTTTTTGTTTTATTTTCAACTGTATCAATATACTCCCTGGCATATTTTTCAGTCAGTTCCACTATTTTCTCACGGTTATCTCTTAATATCGGCCCATGTCCGGTACAGATTACCTGTATTTCGAGTGGTTTTATTTTTTCTATTGCCTTTATCATAAAACGGCTGAAAGGCTTCAGGATAACGTCAAAATAGTATTTGACTGTAAAAAGATAATCCTCGTTCAGGTCATCTTTCATGTCATAATCGCAGTAATGTGCCCCGAAGGAATCACATGTGAAAAGAACCCTGTCCTCCTCAAGCCATGTATAAATTGTATCGGGCCAGTGAAGATTTGGTGCAGCAATGAATTTTAGCGTTTTATTGCCAAGGTCGATGGTATCTCCATCCTTCACTACCAGCGATTTGAAAGGAACATTTGCTATATCTTCGAGATATCGTATTGCGTTTCCGCTGCCGACAACAGTTGCAGACGGGGCCATCTCAAGCAGCATTTTCAGGCTTCCCGAATGATCGGGTTCCGTATGGTTAAGAATGATGTAACTTATATCTTTCGGATCAGCAACCGATTTTAGTTTCTTAAAATAGGTTTCGCTGAACTTTGCCTTTGCTACCTCGATAAGGGCTTTTTTTTCAGCATTTATAAAATATGAATTATAGGTGGTTCCATGTTCTGTCGTCATTACTATATCAAATGTTTTGATATCATAATCAAGAATACCGATCCATTTAACATCATCTGTTACATCTATTATTCTGTCATCATTTTTTCCCATATGTTACTAATTTCAGATTCTGGCAATTATACTTTTGTTGGCTTTCACCTGCTGAAGTATGGGTATCTTAATTTCTGTTCCCAGGGGCAGAAAGATATCGACCCTTGATCCGAATTTTATAAATCCCAGTTCGTCGCCCTGCTTCACTCCCTGGTTTTCCTTTGCGTATGTTACTATTCTCCTGGCAACTGCTCCTGCTATCTGCCTTATCAGTATTTCAGTTCCCCCTCCGGTCTCAATAACAATAGTACTCCTTTCATTCAACTCTGAAGATTTTGGATGCCATGCTACTATATATTTCCCGTGGTGATATTTTATGTATTTAACATGTCCCGAAACAGGATACCTGTTGCTGTGCATATTAAAAGGAGACATAAAAATCGATATTTGCAAGCGAATATCCCCGAAGTATTCTTTTTCCTCGGCCTCCTCAATCACTACCACCTTGCCATCAGCCGGAGCATAAACTAATCCCGGATCAGGTTCAAGTTCTCTTACAGGTAACCTGAAAAAAAAGAGGATAAATACATATAATGCCAGCGAGAAGACAAGTACTATCCACTTTACCAGTGTTTTATCGACAAGGAAAATGCCAACCAGTATATTGATGATCAGGAGTATGATAAAACCTGCTATTAATATCTTATATCCTTCCTTGTGAATACCCATTTACTAAAACTTTGTACAAAACTAATCAAGTCCTGTGTATCATCCAAAAAGTGTAATAAAAAGAAATACCAGCGGGAAAGAGAGGACAGCAGAATCGAAACGGTCAAGAAATCCTCCATGTCCAGGCATAATATTCCCTGAATCCTTCACGCCGATGCTCCTTTTAAGCATCGACTCAACGAGGTCACCGTAAGTGCCTGCTATTGAGATTATTATGGCAATAATAATCCATCCTGTTCTGTCAACCACTCCAAGCCAGCCGGAAAGCAGCCAGGCGACAACAACTGCTATGATCAGTCCTCCGAAGAATCCTTCCCACGATTTTTTTGGTGACACTCTTTCCATAAGTCGGTGACGTCCGAAAGAAATACCAATAAGATAGGCTCCTGAATCGTTTGTCCACAGAAGAATGAAGAATCCGACAATAATTCCGGGAGAGAATACCGTAATACCATGAGGCAGTAAGGAATCAAGACCGGTATGTGAAAATGCCGAAAAGGGGAACATTGAAAAAGGAAGAGCCGTATATATTATTGAGAACAATGTATGCGCCAGAGAATCAAAGGGTTTATCGTCCTGCCTGTACAATTCGATCACCATTATCAGAATAATCATCGGAACAATGACAAGAAGGAATTTCCATGGCAATATTCCTGCGGAAATAAGAGTTGAAATAGTATAAGCGGCTGCTCCCGTTACCATGCCGGGTATTACCTGGGACTTCACTCCGTTGTTTCGTATCATGAGATAATACTCATACTGAGCCCCGGCCAGTATTATCAGTCCTGTAAGGAAAAAGGAAACAGGGTGGAGCCAGAAGCCTCCCAGTATGAATATTACTATCCATGCACCGGTTAAAGTACGTCTGAAGAAATTATTCAAGTCAGAATAGTTTATTCTTTGGGTTTACTCTTTACAGAGGGTGAATCTTTTGTATTCTTCACTCTCTCTTTATCAGATTTTTTTTCCTCTGTTTTCTTTTTATTTTCAGAGGGTTTCGTGATATTGGTCTCTTGTGTTTCCTTTGTGCGGTCACCTTTTCTTTTACCAAAAATCCGTTCAAGGTCCTCACTGAATATTACCTCTTTCTCAAGCAGCAGTTCAGCAAGTTCTTTGAGCCCTTTCATATTTTTCTTCAGCACATCTTTGGCCCTTAGATATGATTCGTCAATTATCTCTTTTACCTCCTGATCAATAACCTCAGCTGTTTTTTCACTGTATGGTTTTGTAAAGCCAAAATCAGACTGTCCTGATGAATCATAGAAGCTTACATTACCAACCTTGTCGCTCAT
>CAZHRV010000216.1:0-26209 GCA_964535035.1 uncultured Rikenellaceae bacterium | reverse complement strand
TCAGGTTTTTCACAGGTAATTAGAGCGGTTATAATTATTCCTGAAAAAACCAGAATCCTTAAAACACTCGCACAAAAATGTTTCTTCATGTATTCCGACTTTTGACTTTACGGACTTTCGACTTTATAAACTTTATGAACTCACGACTTTATGAACTTTCGACTTTATAAACTTTTAACTACTGTTTCAGAATAAACACAAAATCCCCGTTGTCGTCACCAACATTGTTTATAGGGCCCCATCGCGGAGAGGTCAGACTGTTGGCAAGGACCGGTCTCTGAAGCAGGTTGTACAACTGCAATGAAGGCAGAAACTGGTCGGTATTTGTTTTTAGCTGCTCCACAAGTATCTCGGCAAACTTGCTTTCATCAGTCACTTCCGTCGTACCACCGCTGGTTATTGCTTTTCTGCTCTTCGATTTAATAAGGTCCTGTATTGCCATTGAAGCATTATCCATCATTCCCCTCGAGCTGTATATGGAGCCTGCATAACATGCATCCGCTATCAGCAGTACATGCCTGGCCTTGCATGATTTTATAAAGTCGGTTATAGTACTGTTGCTCAGCCAGGTATACCTCGACCTGGTGGCGTCGGAGAGCATCCAGTAACCGATATCTGCTTCCATATCCATTTTCCCGTGACCGGCATAAAAGATAAGCAGGTTATCTTCAGGACGTACCCTTTTCTGGAGTTCATCTAACGATACTTCAACATCCATTTTGCTCCTGTCATAGAGTGTCATAATATTATTCCAGTCGAATGTATATCTTGTTGCAAGCACCTCTTTCAGGTCAGTAGCATCGGCAATAGGCCTTTTAAGGCTCATCATACCGGAATTTTCGCCGTATGTATTGTTTGCAATGATGAGTGCATAATATTTCCCGTCGGGTGTGGCAAATGGTGAAAGGTTCTTCACCGGCTCAGTATATAATACAGTAAAGGCAAGCTCCTTTAACTCTTTCCCATCCTTAATAAGAGAAACATACAGAGAGTTGGTGCCTTCAACCAGATTATACGTATGGGTAAAAATATCTCCGTTTGCAGTTGGTTTAATTTCAACATTATTGACCATAACCTTCAGTCCCTCAGCAGGATTGGCAAGTTTCACCACCAATGGAATCGATTGCAGGTTGGTCAGGAATGTCTCTCCCAGTTTAAGATCACGGGGCTCAAGCAACTGAATATCAGAAGCGGGCTCTTTATCCATAGTTTTTGTGTTAACATGGATCTTTACTTTCTCGCTTTTTATCTCCTGTGCATTCAGAACCGGCAATGTAAGTACCATGCTGAATACCAGTATTGCTAGTTTTACTGCTGACTTTTTCATCTCATACTGATTTAAAATGACCATTTTGCAGTTAATAAATAACCGCCTTGTTGCGGTGTTGATCCAATACTTAATTCCATTCTTCGTTTTGTGTTCTCCTTTATAGGGATCACTGCCGACCAGACTAAATTAACCAGATTGGCTCCTGCTTCTAAATAGAGCAGGCTCTGTGAGATATTGAATGTACTTACAGATTTATCATAAAGTTCGTCTCTTTCAGTTCCGGAGGCAATCAGGTAATCGTCGTAATACTTATTTGACTTCGAATTGTAATAAATTGAAGCTCCCATTGCCCCGTATACAACTCCACTGAAAATAAGATATGCACCTTTGCCGGAGGCTTTCATCTGTCCGAGTCCCGGAATAAAAAATGATGAAATTATAACATTTCCTCTTGAAACTCTTTTTGTAATAGGTTGTGTATAGAGCGGTATCTCCGGAATATGAGGAGTACCTTTTAATTGCACTTCAATTTCTTCATCAATAAGAACCGAGTCTTTAACCATGTTCCATTCAATCTTCTTCCCGAATCCGCAGCTGACCTTTGATCCAAGATCGCCTGTTATATAAGCCTGTTTGATCCTGTTACCTTTTGAATTGAGTATAACAAGTTCAATGTCAACATAATCTCTTGTACCACAGCCAGTAATATCATATCTGATCGTCAGGATATCATTCATGAAAGAAACCTCCGGAGGGGATATTTTTACTTCATCCTGGGCATAAATGGACAGATAAGAAATAAGAAAAACAGCCAAAGAAATGAAACGTTTCATTTTGGTATATTAGTTAAAGAATTCAGCCTTTCCGAACCTGAAATAACACGGTTAAATTACGAAAATTGATTTAATTATCAAATAGTTGTAGAAACGTGCCATGACACGTTTCTACAACTATTTCGACGAACGTAAGGTTTTGATAGGCAAACGGTAAATAATGATATGTATGATAATCCCGGCACTCTTTTTGCTGCTAATTAATTGAGAAACACCTCTTTCAGGACATAGTTGGAAAAACGATTGCCTGTGCATGTTAAACGTTTAAAAACTAGTGTGATGAAGAGGAAAAAAGATAAGGTTCCCGGGTTTGATGAGATCATCTTCGAGAACCGTAACAAGGAATACGGAGCATACGACCTCCGGAAACGCTACAAATCAGTAACAAGCATCTCTATTCTTACTTCCCTGACATTATGCATTGCTCTTGTAATTGTGAGTTTTCTTACAACTGAAGAGGGAACTGCTTCCTCCGGCACAGAAACAATTGTGATAGCCATTATTGATGATTATGATCCTTCACTCGTCCAGCCGCCGCCAGAAGTCAAACCACCGCCAGAATTAACCAGAGCCGTTCAGAATGTTGTCCCCGATGTTGTTACAGATACTGCCGAAGTGACCTCTTTTTTACCGATAACCGAAGAGATCATTACAAATACAACCAATGGTGATGTTAACGACGTATTGGAAGTTGTTGAAGCACCGGTAGAAATATCTGATACTGAACCGGAACCTTTTATTGTCGTGGAAGAGCCAGTCGAATTTCCCGGCGGAAATGCAGTTCTTCTCAATCTTATTGCAAAGAACATTGTCTACCCCAGAGAAGCGCTGGATAATAACATCCAGGGGAGGGTAATACTGAAATTTGTTGTGCAACCCGACGGATCTGTCGGAAGGATTGAATTACTCAAGGGTGTAGATCCATTACTCAACCAGGAGGCTGTAAGAGTTGTCGGCACTCTTCCAAAATTTAAACCAGGGAAGCAGAATGGTGTTCCGGCACCTGTATGGTTTATGGTTCCGGTGACGTTTCAGATATTACAGTAGATGATTGCCACGGAACAAAAATCCGGGATAGTATGTATCCCGGATTATTAGAGGTCGGTGGCGGATTCGAACCGCCGTACCCGGTTTTGCAGACCGATGCCTAGCCACTCGGCCAACCGACCTTGTGTGTCATAGCTTTAGCGTAGGAGTACCTTATAGTTTGGATTGCAAAAATAATAAAAAATGCAATATAAGAAAGGAATTCTATGTGCCTCTGATTCTTAAACCCATCCTCCACTGCAAGCGGTGGGGGATTTTTTACCTGCTAACAATTACACTTACCGAATTTGCCCTCCCGCCAACCGGAGGATTCATTTTTGAGACTTTCACTGTTGCCTTCTTTATTCCCTCAATCTCAGTATAAAGCGCATTAAGAATCCTCCCGGCAATATGTTCGAGCAGATGAGATTTCTTCTGCATCTCCTGCTTCACCACTTCATATGCAAGCTGATAATTGACTGCATCTTTTAAATTATCACTTTCCATCGGTTTCTCCAGATCCGTTTCAATTGTCACATCAATCAGAAACTTGTTACCGACTATCTGCTCCTCTTTGAAATGACCGTGGAAAGCGTAAAATTCCATTCCTTCAATTTGAATAAGTCCCATATAATACTATTTGATGAATATTCTGGTAGTAGACACGTCCCATGGGACGTGTCTACATGCATGATTATCAATTATTCTAATATTAATCTCAAAATAATTGCAAAAATATTAGGTTTATATAATAAACTACTTTATATTTGCAATATATTTATAGTATTTAATCATTCACTTATAAAAGTAAACATTATTATGGAAAACAATGAAAAATTGATGACAGGCGAAGAAAGCCTGAAGATCATAACCGACATGATCAATAAGACAAAAACGAATATTCGTCAGAGTAGTTTTCATCTTCTCTTATGGGGATGGCTGATCTTTTTCTGCAGTCTTTCAGATTACTTACTTTGGAAGTTTACTGAATTTGCATCCCCATGGTATGTCTGGTATTTTGTAATTCCCGGAGTTATTGTCTCATTGGCTTACGGATTTATTAAAGGCCGCAAAGAAAGAGCATGGACATATGCTACAATGCTTTATGTTTGGTGCTGGATCGGATTTATGTTTTCAGCACTGTTCTTATTCATTATTGAATGGAGAAGCATGCAGTCAATTGCCCCTTTAATACTAACCCTGGCTGCAATGCCAACCTTGTTTTCAGGCTGCATTCTGAAATTTCGTCCGCTGATTATTGGTGCAGCAACTTTTCTGATCCTGGCACTTGTTGCTCACTTCGGAGGTCCTGAAATTGCTCCGCTGGCAGTACCTGTTGCAATGCTTACAGGTTATCTCATCCCAGGTTATATGTTAAAAAAGAGGTATGACTATGACACAGTTTAAGAATCTCGACCCTGTTCTCCACTCCCAGCTCCGGCTTGCTGTGATTTCCCTGCTGATAGGAGTGGAAACGGCCGAATTTAAATACCTGCAGGATAAAACCGGGGCAACAGCAGGTAACCTGAGCATCCAGATAACTAAGCTTAAGGAGGCAGGATATATTGAAGTTACAAAAAAATTCAGGAATAACTATCCGCAAACTCTCTGCAGCATTACTAAACTCGGCAGACAAAAGTTCGCTGAATATGTCCATGATCTTAAAGATTATCTGAGCCCTGAAAAACAGGAATAATCAAAGGTATTCTCACGATAAATAAAAATTAAAATCTATAAAATTTAAAAATCAAGCTATGACACATTTACTAATTATTTTATTGTTTTCTGTGAACGGCGAAGCCCTCGACGAAGTCAATAATATTCCTGACAATTTCAACATAAGCCCGATAAATAAAACAGAGATTTCCAACTGCCTGGCCCAATCTGATAATTTTCAATCTGATTCATTGTTAGTCGATATTCAGAGTAAAATTTATAATGCCTTTGTGAAGGATCGTATATCTCAAAAGAATAATGCTCTGAATGAACTGAGTATTCAGTTAGAGACCCTTTACAAGACAAAGAATCAGAATCTGATCCTTTACTGGCGTTCCTATTTGCAGTTCTATTCCTCTATTAATTATCTCTCAAAAGGAGATACCAGGTCAGCTGAAAATGAAATCAATAAAGGGATAGAGTTGATGAAGTCTATTGAAAAGAAAAACTCTGAAGACTATGCTTTATTAGCAATGCTCCAAAGTTTTAGTATCCAATTCGATAATTCTAATGCGATGTATATTTCAGAAGATATTAATAAAAGCGTTAATAGTGCAATATCTCTCGATTCATCAAACCTGAGGGCCTGGTATGTGTCTGCCAGCAGTGATTTTTATACTCCGGAACAATACGGAGGAGGGAAAAAAGCTGAAAAATATTTACTGAAAGCAATTTCATTACCTGCACAAAGGATACAAAACGGCTATTTACCATCCTGGGGAAAAGAAGAATCTTATGTACTGTTGATATCCTTATATATTCAAAATGAAAAATGGGATCTGGCAAAAAAATATTTTCAGGAAGGTATTGCGGCATTCCCAACAAGTTACCAGATAAACCAGTTATCATCCAGATTAGCCGGGAAATAAATGAAATACTGTATTTTAATATTATCGTTTTTCATTTCTGTTCCTGTTTTCTCCCAATCTCTGTTAAAAGGTGTTGTTAAAGATAGTAATGATAATGCTGTATTTGCCGCCAACGTTTATCTGAAGAACAATCCGCAAAAAGGAATTGTCACAGATCTTGACGGCAATTTCAGCTTATCAATCAACAACAGAACAGATACATTGATCGTATCTTTTATTGGCTACAATACAACAAAAATACCGCTGTATTCAGTTTCGATAAATGAATTTTTAAATGTTGTTTTAAAAGAAGACAGCCATACTCTGGCAGAAGTTTTTATTACGGCCCGTGATCCTATTTCAGAGAAATTCTCAGTTGTAAAACTGGGCAAGCTAAACATTTACCTTAATCCTGTTTCCCAGGGCGATCCCTTAAAGGCCATTACATCTTTGCCTGCATCCACAACAACAGATGAATCGGCTAATCCTTCCTTAAGGGGAAGCTCGGCTGACAGAACAAGAGTAATTTTAAATAATGTTCCTGTTTACAACCCGGTAAGAAACAGCCAGATTAACGGAATAGGAAATTTCAGCATTCTCAATCCTGAAATTATTAATAAGCAATATGTATATGCAAGCAATCCACCTCTGATCTATGGCAATACAAGTGCCGGTCTGATAGAAATAGAGACCATAAATGATTTACCTGTTAACCAGTTACAGTTATCATTATCCCTGGCAAGTGTGGGTGCTTTCCTGTCTCAGAAAATCAAAAACAAATCATTTATTCAGGTATTTGGAAACTCACAATTTTCAGATGTCTTTATTGGATTTAATAAAGCCAGTATGAAAATACTTAACAGCTTTTTTACTAAAGATCTGGGGGTAAATTTCCATAGTAATATTAGGAAAAGGCTATCATTTAATTCTTTTAACTATTTTATTCATGAAGGTTACGATGTCAATGTTGAGGAATTTACTTATTCGGGAAAATCATTATCAGAAAAAACAAGAATTTTTACAGTCAATAATCTAAAATATAATACTGAAAATGGCGTTTTAAGTTTTAACAGCGGAATTGACAATTCTCTGAAGAAGTTTAGTTTTGGGGACATTGTTTCTGACAATAGAACAAATCAGATTTTTACCTCTGCCGATTACAAATGGTTCCTGTCAAAAAATATTACGCTGCAATCCGGCGTTTCACACGATTACCAGAGGAGTGAGTTTAGTGACAGTATTCCGGTTTACTATTATGCTCTATCACCAGAATCACCAAATTACCATGCAGATACCACCATTTTTAACAATATTCTGGAAGCTTATTTATATTTTAACTGGAATATTAACGACAAGTGGACTCTTTCTTCCGGTATGAGAAGTAATATCCCTTTAAATAGTCAATCATTTTATTTGAGTTCACAAATGGGATTAAAATACAGGATAAACAAAAATCAATCATTTTTGCTGAGCGGAGGAAAATATCATAATTATTCAACACCAAACTATTATTCAAAGAAATTTATTTTGCTGTCAAGCTGTCAGTTTGCATTAGATTATTCTTTTCAATATAAGAATACATCCCTGACGGCTGCAACATACTACAAAAACGAAAAAGGGGAGCAAATAATTAATTTTTTCTATTCGGTAGACAATCAAAGCACTTTTGGAATAGAACTTTTTTATGAACAAAGTTTTAGAAAATATTTCAAGCTGACTTTTTCAAACACATTTATAAATCAAACAGGCAAGATAAATAATACCAGCTTTAAAGGAGAAAAAGACTATAATTACTTTATAAAAACTTCTTTGAATTATATTAATCCAAAACTATTTTCTCTTACACTTGCATATCTTGGAAGACCAGGAGACTATTATACTCCTGTTGCATTTTCATTTTTTAATAATCAGATCAATTTTTATCAGCCGATATTCAGCAACGACATAAACAGCAGCCGGTACAGAGCTTATAACAGGATAGATGTAAGCATAAGCAGATATTTTAAATTCAATAAAACTGCTCTCATAACTTTTGCTTCTTTAAACAATATCCTGAATACGAAAAACGAAAGCAGAGTTTTATACAACTCTGACTATACTGAAACTCATCTTGACAATTTTGAACTAAGAACAATTTATTTTGGTATAGCATGGCAGTTAAATTATTAGCCATTTCAGCAATCCGCTGAAAATATCAATGCCTTTTGAATGTACAAACTTAAATTCATCCTATTTTTGTAGTCTTAAAATAATGACTGATGAGTGAAGAGGCCACAAGGGAAAAAGAAGAATCGAAACCACCGGTAAGCTTTATTGAACAGTTTATCATTGAAGATCTTAAAGCGGACAAAAACAACAGAAGAATCCATACCCGCTTCCCTCCGGAACCAAATGGATATCTGCATATAGGACATGCAAAAGCTATTTGTCTCGATTTCGGCATGGCAGCTAAATATGGAGGTAAATGCAACCTTCGCTTTGATGACACCAATCCTGTTAAAGAGGAGACTGAATATATTGATTCAATAAAGGAAGACATTCACTGGCTTGGTTTCGACTGGGAAGATCGTGAGTTTTATGCATCCGATTATTTCGGTCAGCTGTTTGACTTTGCTGTTGACCTTATAAACAGAGGACTTGCCTATGTTGATGATCAGCCTGCCGATGTGATTTCGGCTCAGAAATGGACACCCACACGACCGGGCATTGAAAGTCCTTTCCGCAACCGGCCTGCAAAAGAGAGTCTCGACCTGTTCTACAGGATGAATGAAGGTGAATTCGCTGAAGGAAGCAGGGTTCTCAGGGCCAGAATAGATATGGCCTCACGTAATATGCATATGCGCGATCCTATAATTTACAGGATCATTAAAGCTTCCCATCACCGTACAGGAAATAAATGGAATGTTTACCCGATGTATGATTTTGCACACGGGCAATGCGACTATTTTGAGGGAATAACCCATTCCCTCTGCACCCTTGAATTCGAAGTACACAGGCCGCTTTATGACTGGCTGGTTGATCAGCTTAAGACATCGGAATACAGACCTCGGCAAATTGAATTCAACCGCCTCAACCTCACTTATACCATGATGAGCAAGAGGAAACTGCTGGAGCTTGTGCAGGAATGCAAGGTGAGCGGATGGGATGATCCCAGGATGCCTACATTGTGCGGGCTGAGGAGAAGAGGTTATACACCGGAGTCAATAAAGAGATTTATTGACCTTATAGGATATACTAAAGTGGAAGCCATCAATGATGTCTCTCTGCTGGAACATGCTGTCCGTGAGGATCTTAACATAAGAGCACCGAGGGTATTCGGGGTGCTCAACCCACTGAAAGTCATTATTATCAATTATCCTGAAGACAAAGTTGAAGAGGTTGAGGTAATAAACAACCCTGAAGATGAGAGTATGGGAAAAAGAAAGATCCCTTTCAGCAGGGAACTATATATTGAGCAGGATGATTTCATGGAGGATCCCCCTCATAAGTTTTTCCGCCTTGCCCCGGGAGCTGAAGTACGCCTGAAGGGAGCATATATCATTAAATGCGAGTCGTATAAGAAGGACGAAAATACCGGGACAGTTGAAGAATTATATTGTACTTATGATCCTGCCACTAAAAGCGGCGGTCACGCTTCCGAAAAGAAGGTAAAGGGCACTCTTCACTGGGTATCGGCCGGGCATGCTGTTGAAGCTGAAGTGAGACTATATGACAGGTTATTCGATCATGAAGATCCTTCAGGACAAAAAGATGATGACTATAGAAAATTTCTGAATCCCGATTCATTGAAAATACTAAAGGGCTGCAAGGTAGAACCATCTCTTGTTTCAGCAAAGCCTCTTGACAAGTTCCAGTTCCAGCGACTGGGGTATTTCTGTGTCGATTATGATTCCACTAAATCCCATTTGGTCTTTAACCGTACAGTATCGCTTAGAGATACATGGGCGAAGGTGAAAAAATAATTGCGAGTCACGCTTTACGAGACGAAGCAATCTCCACAAGTTCAACCAATATCCTAAAGTACCAAGTGCCGGGGATCGAGAACCGAGGACCGAGCAACAAGCAACTCTTTTGATTTTTCATGATTTCATTTATCTTTACCACCTCAAACTGCTCCGTGGTGTAATTGGCAACACGTCTGACTCTGGATCAGAAAAGTTCAGGTTCGAGCCCTGACGGAGCAACAAAAAAGCCGCCCTTCGACTTCGTTCAAGGGTCCTCTTTTCTATAGAAGTATCCACCTAACACATATTCACCAGAATTAAGCTTTTTCTCAATTTTAAGGTGAAGATCTAAGGTAACATTGTCATCTATATCAGCTTTATTGTCTTCTCTCTATTTTAAAACTCTAATTAATCTTTTAAGCAACATACAGAAAACCCATATTTTTTAAAATGTGCACTTATTGGAAAAGCCCGTGGCTCTGACCACCTTTGGCTGGAATAAATTGACCATCCTTGGCCGGGATTAAGTGCTTGTTGCTAAATTATTTATGGTAATTGTACCTGAACTGGCTAAATGTGATCAGGATGACTCGCTTTTGCTCCCAAGTTCCAGGTTCCATTCTTTATTATCACTTATTTGATTCATTATTAAAGGATTTATTGATTGGTATTATATTTTTATTGATATTTGATATAAGTTATTTATAAGTATTAATTTTAAATTTTAGACTTATGAAAGCATTAATAAAAGCACTAAACTGGATTAAATGGATTTCTGCTGTAATGGGAGTAGTATTTATCATTTTAGGATTTATTTCAGCATATTTTGGGAGATTCCTTCCCTATACGGAGTCAGTAACATATTTTCATGTTGCTAATAGTTTTTTCCTTTTAGCAATCGTACTATTTCTTTTTATTCATTCAGGTCAGTTTACAAAGAAATAAAATCTTAAATTGAGATTAATTTTAAAAGTTGATTTCTTGGTTACCTTAAATTCAAAAAATAATAACCGGGTTTATTATCTGTTTCATCAAGAATTTATGGACTTTAGGTTTTACATACCTGTTGTAAAAAGTGTTTTATTCTTTGTGATTCTAATTCTGCATTTCAATCCGGCAGTAGGACAACAAACTCCCTTATATCCTGTTTCCTACAGGATTTTTAGCCCTTTTATCTTCAACCCGGCAATAGCCGGAAGTAAGGATTTTTCTTCCATCGATTTCGTTACAGGTTGGAAGGAAGAATCCAATTCACAGATTGTAAGTGTAAATTCCAGACTGACAAAAAAGGGACCTGGTTATTTTATGTCTCCTAATGTTAAAAAATTCCGTGGCTTAGGCATAGGGGGATCCCTGTTTAATGAAAAAAAGAGTCCTTCTCAAAATATAGGCCTCAGTGCTGTTTGTTCTTATCAAATACCGGTTGATAAACAATTTCTTTCATTTTTATCATTTGGCGCCGCTGTAAAAGGTGTATATAACACCATGGATTCTATTACTTCATCTGATCCCGGACTAAGTATCCCTGAAAAAAAGACTTTCTACCCCAATCTGGATGTGGGAGTTTATTATTATGGCCCTAGACTTTTTACAGGGATCTCAGCAACAAATCTTCTTGGAAACCCTGAAGATCCTGACACTCTTGGAATTTTCAGGATCCCGGTTTCAAGGCAATTTTTTTTTATTGCCGGATATAAGATTCTCCTTAATAAATCACTTGGTCTTGTACTGGAACCATCACTGATACTAAATGCAGATGAGTCCAGATCTCAAAAGATAACCGAAATTCTTAAACCTATGCTGAAATTCTATATGCAGGATTTTTGTCTTGGTACATATTTTGATAATTATGATAACATTTCGTTCTTCCTTCAGTACAAATACCCGAGATTTTATGTAGGGACATTTTTTGAAATTCCCAGGAATGCTCCTTATTTTAAAAAAGCGTTAAATGTCGAATTTGCTTTGGGAATAAATTTTTCACCAATTAAATCATTGTATCTTAAATATTATCACTGGTAATTCTGGTTTGCATTATAATTATGAATAAGTTATTCATATCAATAATTCTGGCATATTTGGTCATCAAGCTCTTTTCATCATGGGCAACTAAAGGGCTTTATGAAGATAACTTAAATATGGAATCCGGATCAGACATCAGAAACGATATGGTCGGTTTCGACATCCCTGTAAGAATCAACTCCTTTCCTCTGAACATATTCCCCCCTTCATCAGGAGTTCAGTTTTACAGAGATGGAATAGT
This sequence comes from uncultured Rikenellaceae bacterium, assembly GCA_964535035.1. Classification (GTDB taxonomy): domain Bacteria; phylum Bacteroidota; class Bacteroidia; order Bacteroidales; family VadinHA17; genus LD21. The sequence continues at coordinate 14,309 of CAZHRV010000216.1, read as the reverse complement.
TTTTCTATCCTTGACAAAAAATGAAGGGAAAATGTTATCCGGGCATCTTTCCTTCGGAACTGTTCAGGCATATTATGCTCCTATTAAAGATACAACGCTTGGACAACATCTGGTTTTCTCACCAACCGTTTCTTTCCCATATCCGTGTGAAGCACTTTCATTTATCGATGATTTCAGATCATTGTATTTCACCAGAAAATCTGAAAGAGACAGCCGGGAGAAAATATATCATGCAGAATTGTTATCATCAGGCAATGATAAGAAAAGCTGGAAACTGGATACTAAACCTTTGTATTTTTGCACTGAAGGTTCAATTTACTCACATCCCGCAGTATCGGTTGACGGTAGCCTGATGATATTTGCTTCGGATAATCCGGGATCTGCCGGAGGAATGGATTTGTTCATTACGAAGAAAGAAGGCGTGAATTGGACTAAACCTGAAAACCTTGGGATTATTGTAAATACTAAAGGAAATGAACTTTCCCCTTTCCTTGACAAAGAAAATAATCTGTATTTCTCATCTAACGGACATCCCGGCAATAGCGGATATGATATTTTTATAAGTAAATTCAATGGAAAAGGATGGGATAACGCGGTCAGATTCTCAAAATACTTCAATACCAAAAATGATGAAGTTGCATTTACCATTGACCGTAAGTTTGAAAAGTCGGCATTCTTCACAAGGAGGAAGAATAACAGAAATAATGAAACTCAATTGTACAGAGTTAGTTTAGATGAGAAATTACTTACTAAAGAGAATATGAATCTGCCTTCAGTTCTTTATGAAATGGCTCTGGCAGAAATTGATTCTGGTGAAATCAGGATAGCTGCTAAAAAACTTGAGGCGGAAAGGATGAAAGCTGACAGTATTGAAGCATTAAGAATGGAAGCTGAAAGGATTAAAGCAGCGAAAAGCAGGGTAGACAGCATTGAAAATGCCAGGCTAAATAATCAAAGAATTGAGGCAGAAAGGACAAAGACAGCTAAAATGAAAGCTGACAGTATCCTGTTAGTCAATAGAAAAGAAGCTGAAAGACTTGAAGCAGAGAGAATTAAAACAGCAAAATTCAGGGCTGACAGTATCATGGCAGCTAAAAAAGAAGCAGAGAGGATTGAGGCTGCGAGAATTAAAGCTGCAAAGCTCAGGGCTGACAGTATTGAAGCAGCGCGTCTTGAAGAAAATAAAAAAAAGAATCCTGATATTGTAATTTATAAGGTCCAGTTTCTTTCTACTGTAAAACCTAAAGAAGAATTCAATATCTCTGTTGATGGGAAAGTCTACTCTCCTATCGAATATTATTATCTTGGAGAATATCGATATACGATTGGAGAATTCAGTATGCTGGAACCTGCAGTTGAATTACAGAATGCATGCAGAAAATCAGGTTATCCACAGGCTTTTGTTGTGGTTTTTAAAAATAATGTCCGGTCAACAGATCCCGGATTATTTAAATAAATCTTTAAAAACTGTGATTGAACTCTAAAATAAAACCAGAGTGTCTTTTATTATTTCACCACTCTCGGTTGTGCCGTAAATTTTCAGGCTTATACTTGGAATAGCACCAATAAAAATATCAGAGATAGGCGCAAAAGCATCCTTAATATCCTCTAATTCTTTCATCTCTTCAAATTCTTCAATAGGAAGATAGAGATGAATGATTAAAACATAATCAGGTTGATTAATCTTGATCAGGACTTTAAGTAATTTAGCAAGCCAAATGGAAGATGCAGTATTGAAATACTCCAGATTAAGTCTTATATTGGTGGTAGGCCTTGCATTTTTAATATATTCTGTCATCCAGTTTAAAACAGGTTCATATACTTTAGCAGCATTCTCAGGGATTGACTTGCCAGAGATAATAAAATCACCGGTTATTTGATTCAGATCAAATTGCGGGGTTTTTGAAGAGCCTTCAATTATCATGGTCTGCAATTCCTTCATTCAGATTCCTTCAAGGACTTTAAAAAGATTATATGAATATAAATTATACAAAACCGATTATAAATTTAATGTTTAATCAAACAAATTTACTGATCCCCATCAAATATATTTGAACAATTATCAAATAATTTTGATTGTTCATAGAAAAAACATATTATTCTATATTATTGACCGACCCTTATCGGTTATTATTGTTCCGGCAGGATTTGCTACAAGAGCATAAAATAATGACTAAAATCATCAATAACTCTGATAATTATTTTTACTCTAAAATATCTACCATTGGTCAAAATTTGAGGAATCTGATTAATTCCTGATTTAGACAAAACGGAACATCCTATAATTATGATTATCAGTCTGTTTCGTTTGTTTTACTTTCAATTAGATTCGATTTTATTAAAATCACTAATAAAAAATATACCATTTTGGTGTATGGAGATTTTTTGTTTATCAATGAATCTTTTTAATAGATAATCATACATATTTCATTGATTAACAGAAAGCTGGAATGCCACTGTTTTTCGTCCGGCACTATCCAACCTATTGACTGGTGTACTCTTTATACCTAGCTTTCATTTTTAAAGTTAACGACTTTGTAAATGAAACCCAAAATAACGATACCTGAAACGGATGTGATTAATAATCAACGTATTAATGCACTTCATGTTCTTCCTAAGTCGCCCGCTGATTTTACCGGAAATAGTCCTGTATCCGAAATTTGCGCTTTTGAAGGGTGTAAGAATTTATATAATTACTTAGAATGGTTAGATCTCGCCAAAGACCCGGATCTGGTAGTTCTTTCTTCAATGCACCATTATTATTATGATGCTGAGGAAATGAAGAATGTTAAAACTGTTGTAAACCTGAAAGAGCTTAATCAGATCAAGGAAGTTAAAAGCTTTATTCATTCCATTTTTCATATACTCCCACCAAAGAGTTATTTTGTTGGGTACTTTGTTGATAATAAGAAGAAAAACGGATATGCATCAGGTAATAAAATGATCCGGGGTCAATCTAAAGATATTTCTGAAGCAATTGAAAATGGTATTGCATCGAGAATCCCATTTTTTAACATAATATTCAATATAATGGATAATAGAACTAAGCGATACCTGTCAAGAAATAATGTAACAATTCTTCTGGAAGGTCTTGGCTTCAAAATCCTGGACTTGACCGAACTCTTTGGAACAACATATTTTTGTACACAAAGACTTGGTTCTGCCAACTAATTTAACCGTCTGTTTATTATTAATCCTAAATAATCCGTCATTGGTCAAAATCCGGCGAACCGGATTAATTCACAAATCGGATAAAATACCCGTCTCTATAATTTTGATTATCTGTTTGTTCCATTTGCTTTTCCTGTAATCTGATTGAATCTTTATGAAATAGTTAGTAAATATTCTTCTATTTTGACTAACGCTGTTTTTTTGTTTACGAATTATCCCTTTTCATTGATATTCATATCTTTTTAACCGGTTAATGAAAATTTAAAATATGACCGTTTCTCAATAGTCAGGGCTTACACTATTGATCGGAGTACTATTAATTTATAATTTTATTTTTAAGTTTCAGGCTTTAAGAATGAAAAACAGTGTAGATATAAAAAAATTAGATCTCCTTAAAAAACAGAAGGTTAAGACAGCTTTTATTCAGAAATCTCCGGCAATAGATCTGACCGGAAAGAAATCTGCTCTTGACCTTTTAGCTACCAGGGGGGGAAAAAGCTTTTATAATTACGTTGACTGGCTGGGTCTGGTCAATGATTCTGATTTAATTGTCCTCTCATCCATGCACCATTATTATTATGACGCAGATGATCTGAAGGAAATTAAAACTGTTGTAAACCTAATACCTCTGAACCAGATAAGGCAGATTAAAGGTTTTTTCCATTCAATATACCATTTAATACCTCACAAATGTTACTTTATCGGATGCTTTGCAGATCATAAAAAACACTATGGATATATTTTTAACAGAAATCCATTAGATGAAAATTCAGAATCTGTTAAACATGGTATTTTGTCGAAAATTCCCCTTTTAAATATAATATATAGAATGATGGATGCAAGGACTGATAAATACTTATCGGGGAAGAATATTACTTTATTACTTGAGGATCTTGGTTTTAAAGTTCTGGACATGACTGAATTTGACGGACTTACTTATTTTTGTGCTCAGAAGGTTAATCCTGCTGGGGGGAATTTATAACGTTTAAAATCGTTTTTCTCGATTTTTTTTATCATATTACCCAAAAATAATTAATAGCGAAATTTTTTGATTATGGATTTCATTAGTCACCTGATTCATATCAAAATAATTCCTTTTATAAAGAAATGGCATTTACTAAATACTGTCCTGGGTGCCATTGATATTCTGGCAATTACACTTGCTTTCCAATGCTCATATTATATTAATTACCTTTCAACGGGAGGTTTCTTTTTTACGGAAATAGAATTCCTGGTTCTTTACCTGGTAATTATGCCTTTCTGGCTATTAGTATTATACTTTATTAATATAGCCGAAATCCCCAGAACCAAGAGGTACAGAGTCCTGTTTTTCGAATATATTCAGTCCGCCCTGGTAATCGGCATTCTTCTTCTAATTATTTATTTCGTTCTTAAGATGGCCTGGATCTCCAGGCTGTTTCTGATAGAATTTACCTTTCTGGGATTTATATTCTTATTTATAGTCAGGTTACTTGAATACAAAGTATTTAAAACTTACAGGGCAAAAGGCTACAATTATATCAATATCGTTTTAATAGCCGACGATTTATCTACCCCATTTATCGAAAGAATTTCATCAAGTTTAGAATGGGGATATAGGATAATTGCAATATTCAGCGAATCCGGTCAGGTTAAAGAAAAGTATGAAAAAACTATTATCTTGTTGCCGGAAGAGTACTTATCAGTACTTAATGACCTTATGGAAGGTGAGATAATTGATGAAGTACTTTATGTAAAAAACATGGTGATCCCCTCTGAGGTCCGATATGTAATCAGGTCATGTGAAGAATTGGGTGTCACATTCAGGGTTAAGTACCAGGATGATAGAATTAACCTTACAAATGCTATAAAGACAAATATTGGAAACGATAAGTTTCTGACCTTCATCAATATACCTTATAATACTTTTGCACTGGCAATAAAAAAAATTATGGATATAAATGTATCTATTATCCTGATAATCTGTTTATCCCCCGTTTTTTTAATTATTTCACTGTTAATAATGCTTACTTCGAAAGGTCCGGTAATATACAAACAGTCAAGAGTAGGGTTAAGAGGTCGCCAATTTGATCTTTATAAGTTTCGGACTATGGTCACAAATGCCGATCAGATACGGCAAGACCTGAAGGCGAAGAATGAAGCGGACGGACCTGTTTTCAAAATAAAAGATGATCCGCGTGTAACCGGTATTGGTAAATTTCTGCGAAAAACAGGACTAGATGAGTTACCTCAACTAGTAAATGTGCTTAATGGGGAGATGTCATTAATTGGCCCCCGCCCGCCCCTTAAGGAAGAGACAAAATATTACAAGCGGTGGCAGTTAAGACGTCTCTCAGTGAAACCGGGATTATCGTGCTTCTGGCAAATAAAACCCGACAGGAACAGTATCAAATTTGAGAAATGGATGGAGATGGATCTGGCATATATAGATAACTGGTCTCTGAGGCTGGATTTTATAATTTTATTAAAAACCATTAAGACAGTTTTTCAAAGAACAGGTTTGTAGAAAAAGAAGTGCCTAAAGTGCCTAAAGTACTTAAAGTTAAAAGTTTTAAAATGAAAATAATAGTTGCCAGTTCGTTTGCTTCCTGATTATCTATTGCTTGATTTATTATTAACTCTAAGTACTCCAAACTTTAGGCACTTTAGGCACTCAAATAATTAGAATAAGTTTCAATTAATCCTGCATCCAGATCAAATTTATGACTATATCCAAGTTTCTTTAATAGAGAAATATCTGTAGTTTTGCGCATCGTACCATCGGGTTTCGATGTATCAAAAACAATTTCTCCCTTAAAACCGGTCATCTTTTTTATTTTAATTGCAAGTTCTTTAATCGAAATCTCCTCTCCAGTACCTATATTCAAGAAATGCGGAGGATGATATTCCGGAACATTTACAGAATGATTCAGGTTTATTATATCGTTTATATCTGCGTTCTCCATAACAAAGACACATGCATCTGCCATATCCCGGGAATACATGAATTCACGCAATGGAGTTCCTGTTCCCCAAACATTTACTTTAACCTGATCCAGGGGAATCCCGGCACTGCTTTTATCATAATCTAAACGATTATTTACAATTTGTACTCCAAATTTATTAAGTACATCAAGAATGACTTTTTGCTCAGCATCACATTTTATATTTTCGATTGGATTCTTTTTTAAGTCATGCCTTATAGCTGTCCAGTTTCGATCTTCAAGGCATTTCCCCAGATGGATTTTTCTCAGTAAAGCCGGCAGAACATGTGATTTTTCAAGGTTAAAATTATCACCGGGCCCATAAAGATTTGTTGGCATTACAGCAATAAAGTTTGTTTTATACTGAAGATTGAATGCCTCGCACATTTTCAATCCCGCAATTTTGGCAATGGCATAAGGTTCATTAGTATATTCAAGCGGAGAAGTAAGAAGATATTCTTCTTTTAATGGCTGAGGGGCATTTTTAGGATAAATGCAGGTTGATCCCAGGAAAAGAAGCTTTTTTACTTTATATCTCCAGGATGCATGAATAACATTGCTCTGAATCATATTATTCTGATATATAAAATCGGCTCTTAAAGTATTGTTGACCATTATTCCACCTACTAAAGCTGCGGCCAGAATAACGTACTCAGGTTGTACGGTTGAAAAGAATACTTCAACAGCCTTCTGATCCGAAAGATCAAGTTCTTCGAGGGTCTTAAATACAAGGTTCTTATAGCCTTTTTGTTTCAGACAGTTTGTTATTGCCGAACCCACCAGGCCCTTGTGTCCGGCTATATAAATCTTTGATGATTTTTCCACTGGTCGGTTAGTTATTCAAAGTAATTGAAAGTACTGAAGCCTCCGTCCCTGATATAATTTTCTCTCTTCATCAAAAGAAGATCTGATGTTACCATATCTGATATAAGACCATCCAGGTCATAATCAGGAATCCATCCAAGTTTTTCCTTTGCTTTTGATGAATCGCCCAGCAGGTAATCAACCTCTGTTGGCCTGTAATAACCGGGATCAACCTTCACAATCACCGGATTATTTCTGATCCGGATCTTAAGATTTTCAAGATGGTTATTTCCGACTTTATCGATAAAAAGCTGGTCATTAATAGCCTTTATACTTCCTGTTTCTTTTTCCTTTTCACCTGAAAAAGAGATTTCTATTCCTACAAAAGCAAATGATCTCCGGATAAAATCACGAACATCGGTGGAAACACCTGTCGCAATTACATAATCATCAGGTTTATCCTGCTGAAGTATCAGATACATAGCTTTAATATAGTCTTTTGCATGCCCCCAGTCGCGTCGTGAGGAGAGGTTCCCCATAAAAAGGACATCCTGTAATCCGAGTAAGATTCGTGCCAGGGCTCTTGTTATCTTTCTCGAAACGAAAGTTTCACCACGGACAGGAGATTCATGATTGAAGAGTATACCATTACTAGCATGTAATCCATATGCCTCACGGTAATTAACAGTTATCCAGTAAGCATAGAGCTTGGCACAGGCATATGGACTCCGTGGACAGAAAGGGGTATTCTCTGTTTGAGGGATTTCACGAACAAGCCCATAAAGTTCTGATGTACTTGCCTGATAGATCCGGGTATGATCTGCTATTCCCAGAAGCCTTACAGATTCCAGTATACGCAGCGTACCTATACCGTCAGTATTTGCGGTATACTCCGGAACATCAAAGCTTACTTTTACATGACTCATTGCCCCCAGATTATATATTTCATCAGGTCGACATTCCTGTATTATTCTTGTAACATTCATGGAATCAGTGAGGTCCCCATAATGAAGAACGAGATTTCTCTCTTTGACATGAGGATCCTGGTATAAGTGATCAATCCTGTCCGTGTTTAAAAGAGAACTTCTCCTTTTTATCCCATGAACAGTATAACCTTTCTTAATGAGAAACTCTGCAAGGTAGGCTCCGTCCTGTCCAGTAATACCTGTGATTAAAGCTGTTTTCCCCATTGTGGAAAATAATTTGTATGATAAACCAAAGATAAATATTATTTAAGAAATCAATGTGATGGTCGGATTTCATCCAGGCAAAACATTCGGAATTGAATTCACCTTCACAAATAATTGGTCACCTCATTTAGATTTTATAATTTTGGAAAACAAGCGAGACCGTTTTCGAAAAAATGGTTTATAATTTTTCATTAACTTAACTTTTAGAAATGAAAATGAAGCTTAGTCGTTTAAATGCAGGAGTTATTTTCATAATGATCCTTATTGTATCATGTGTCCCTACAAAACAGTTAAGTTATTTCAACGACATTAATGACTTTGAAGAACCGCAAGTTAATCCAAGGATTCAGAAGGTGATTATGCCATTTGATAAACTTTATATTAAAGTCAATAGTATTGATCCACAAACCACCCTGATATTTAATTCAACTGATGAAATCCGAAATAGTGGATATGGAAGCAGCGGAATAATTGGCTATCTGGTTGATGAAAACGGGAATATAAATTTCCCTTTTATTGGTAATATAAATGTAGGTTCTCTTACAACAACTCAAGCTTCTGAAAAAATTCAGGAAGCTTTGAACGATTATGTCTCAAATACTTCAGTTATTGTCAAATTTATTGATAACCAAGTTACTGTCATGGGTGAGGTCCAGCGTCAGGGAGTCTTTTCTTTTACTCATGACAAGCTCAATATATATGAAGCGATTGCTCTTGGAGGAGGATTTTCTCGTTATGGAAACCGTAAGAATATAATTTTAATCCGGCAAGTAGGTGATAAAATATTACACTATAAGCTAAATCTATCAGATTCAAGGATAGCCAGTAAAGATTATTATTATATCTTACCAAATGATGTTATTGTCGTAGAACCTTTAAAATCAATTGCTTCAAGTTATCAAAATATTACTTATTCTACCATACTTACAACTATAACAACACTTATTGCAGTATTGTTATTCATAAATACTTTTTAATATCTTTTACCAGATGATAAAGATAAATGATACTGATCCCTCAATTGCTATAATTAAGAATTTTCTTTTAAAAGCGAGTCATTTAAAGTATTACTATATAGTTTTATTAGTACTTTTTATCACTACTGCTATTCTTTATATTAAGTATTCCCATAAAGCATATAAAGTAAGCGCCTCTATTGGTCCTGTCCAGAACACTTCTTCAACATTACTTAGCTCTAATGAACTTTTCAGAAGTTTAGGTTCATTACAAAGGGATAAAAATATTGAAGACGTAATAAATAATCTTAAATCGTTTAGTCTGGTAAATTCGACTGTAATTAAAATGAATCTGGAGGTTGGTTACTTCATAGAAAAAAATAATATATTTAAGCAGACCAGTGAGCTTTATAAGGATTTGCCCTTTTCGGTTAATATTGACAAGTCACATGTTCAACCAATCGGTTTAAGGTTTTATATTACAATTCTCAGTGATTCCAGTTACTGGCTCACAGCATCACAGGATAAGGTAGCTCTTTATAATTATGTAGATAATCTGATAGTAGGTAAAAATATTACTCTTAAAATCGATACAATTTGTAAATTTAATGAAACTATTAATACTAAATATTTAAGGTTTTCTATTTCTGCCAATAAAGAATATAATCAGTTTAGACAAGATGCTGACTGTTTTTATTTCTTCAACTTTAATCATCTGGATTACCTTTCAAGGATTTACCTGGAAAGTTTGACTGTTAAAAGAGCATCACAGTTAGCATCTGTTATCAATATTCAATTTCAAGGTGAAAATAAGGAGAAGGCTATAAGCTTCCTGAATAATTTTCTTGATTCATACCTTGAAGAGAACCTCGCAAAAAAGAATAAGATCTCACTTAATACAATAGATTTTATTGATTCACAAATATCCGAAATTTCTGATTCACTGGTTTTGTCCGAATCAAAACTCAGAAATTACAGATCTGCTAATCAGGTCATGGATTTAAGCTTCCAGGGAAAAAGTATTTACGATCAGATGACACAATTAGATAAAGAGAGAGCCAACCTGCAGGTTCAGGAACGCTATTATAATTACATAATTAACTATATTAAGACAAATAATGATATTTCAGGCATTGCACCTCCATCTTCCATGAATGTTGCAGATCCTATAATGAATCCTCTCATTACAGATCTGCTCGATTTGAATTCTCAAAGATTAAATATTTTAAGCAGTAAAAGTGACAAGAATCTCTTTCTTGGTCAGCTTGAAAATAAAATTAAGATTCAAAAACAAGTTATTCTTGAAAGTGCAACAAATAATCTGAATACGCTTAGCCTTACCATTAATGAACTAAATTACAGGACAGAGAAACTATCAAAAGAGATTTCGCAGCTACCTAAAACTGAATTAAATATGGTAAGTGTGCAGCGAAAATTTAATCTGAATGACGCTATATATACCTATTTGCTTCAAAAAAGATCTGAAGCTGCTATTACTTTAGCATCAAATTATCCTGATTTTGAAATTCTGGAACGCGCCAGAGATATTCAAGCAATTCAGGTTGCACCTAAAAGAAAGACAAGCTTTGCTATTGCTATCTTTTTAGCTCTTCTGATACCCACATTGTACATTATCGGCAAAGATTTATTTAACAATACGATAACCAGTTATCATGATATTGAACATTTTCTGAATCGTTCAATCTTTGGAGTAATTTATAGTAACAAAATGAAGACCGAATCAGTTGTTGCAGACTACCCTGGTACATCTGTTTCTGAATCTTTCAGAAATTTAAGAAGCAATTTGTTTCTTAAACATAAATCTGAACTACCGAAAGTAATTCTTGTCACATCATCACAACCGGGGGACGGAAAGAGTTTTGTTTCTTTTAATCTGGCAGCATCTATTGCATCTGTTGGTTATAAAACAGTTATTATTGACTGCGATCTTCGTCTACCAACACTTCATAAAAAATTCAAAGAAGATAACTCAAAAGGTATTACGACTTATATGATCAATAATACTTCCGTTCCTGAAATCCTGTGTAAAACACCTATCAGGAATCTATCCTTTATCCCTTCTGGTCCTATTATGCCAAATCCTTCAGAAAGGATTGAATCCGGAGTACTTGATGAGCTTATTAGTTCTCTTAAAAAAGAATTCGAATATATAATTATTGATACAACGCCAATTGGACTTGTTGCTGATGCTTCACTATTGGTAAAATATGCTTCGCAAATTTTATTGATCTTAAGGAATAATTATACGCGTAAAGATATTTTTACTAATGTAGTAGATATTTTTACCTCAAAGCAGATTGCTTTTGAGGTCGTTTTCAATGATTTCAGTTTAGATAAAAGTCCATACAAATCTTATAGTAATTATTATGTTAAAAAATAAGATGTCTCCCTGGAGTTTGATTTTTTTAAATAAAGAAATCATTTCCTTACGCAGCGACATCTACTGGTAGGATACTTGCCATAAGTGATCTGACTGCCATTATTAAAATCCTGTCCCCAGGCATCGGTATTGCTATATTCAGTAGAACTCCAATAATAAGCATAAGCGAAGCCTCCTATTGCTTCTTTATCCTGGTAAATAGCGTTTAACTCATCTTTTGCTGGCAGGTACCAGTCGTCGTAACCAAAAGCTACAAGATCTTCACATATTTGAGCAGCATAACTTCCAATACCCTGGGTTGCCAGAATTATGGAAGTATTTGACTCCCCATCCATTGTGCTTCTTGCATTAGTTGAAATATACTCCCCATTATACCACCGGATGCCTGTACTATTGTCAGTTGGGTGGACATAGATGGTAGTTCCGTTATAAGTAACAAAAGGTAATTTATACTTCCAGTAGGGTTTATTATTTGTAAAGTCCCATTCCAATGTATATTTAAAGTTTGGATCCGTCGGTTTTTCTATTTTTGCCCATGAGGTACCATCAAAGTATACCATGTCACCGGCTGCTGCATTAGTAGGAAGTTCAATCTCATTTGTAACACTCCCATCAACTTCCGAGGTTAAATATATACTTAAATCTGGTTTACCGGTTAAGTCTGAGTAATTACCTGAGAAGGCATTTTCTGCTTTTTTTGCATACAGAGCAAACGGGACACTTAGTAATTGGGCTGTTCCCATATCTATATAGCTTGTACCTCCGTTTGGGTCGACTTCAATTTTAATAGTGAAAGTACCTGTCGACCAATCAATTGAACCAAAATCTACAGTATTTACGCTGCCTAATGTTAGTGATACCATCCCAAATTCATTTGTGATTAGAGTATATTGTTCGACACAAACAGGTACATTGTTTTTTAATATACTTATACGTAATCCAACTTGCTTGACAGCAATCACTTCTCCATTTGCATTATGTAAAATGGCCTGGTAATTAAAACCTTGCGGGGTCTGTGCTATTGTAAATGAGATAAAGAGCAAATTAGCCACAGTGCTTATTATTGCAATGTTAAATAATCTCTTAAATTGTTTCATGGTAATAATTATTATTAACTGCTTTACTTTAAGTCATTTTAAACATGGATAATAATAAAAAATTAAACTGAGGAGCAGATACATCTGGTTATAATCTTTTAATATACGGAAATTGTTTAAAATCTTTAATTTCAATTTACAATTAGTTTTTGAGCAGCGGCAATTAAATTATTCGATATCATCTGAATAATATAAATGCCTGGGCTTAAGTTTATGGGATAATGTACATATAAAATGCCGGATTCCAGTGGAATATCAGAAACAAGAACTCCGGAGATATTAAAAATCTTAATTGCACAAGAAAAAATCAGGTGATCTTTGATGGTGACATTACTTGGGTATTCAATTGAAATATTAATATATTCATGGGCAGGATTTGGATGAATTGTAATATTTACTTCCTCGGCGTGTTCTGTGCCAAATATTTTAAATTCAGAGAAGGCGTTCCATGTATCTTCGGAATTACCTTTTCCAATTAATTTGATATATGAATATTCTGTTTCGGCTTTTACTTCAGGGAAATCAAATACCTGTAGATTCCCGGAAAAACTACATGAAGCAGAGTTGCTTAAAATAGGTTCCCATGATAAAGTATCATTTGATGCATAAATATCGAAGTAAGAGAATCTCCGTTGACCTGGCAGGAAAGATATATCTAGATGATTTACTTTGTAAGGTTTCTCTAATTCAAAGATAACCCATTGATTATCACCCTTAGATAACCATTTTGTTTCAAGATTATTATCGGCAATATAGTTTGGATAATTAGGTTGTTCAAAATTACTCGCCTTAATATTTGAAATTTTTGCAATTTGCAGTTCCGGTTTATATGGCAAAATATTAATTGAAATTGTCTGTGCCTGGGAAGTTGCCCCATCCGAAACCTTCAAAGAGAAATTAATTATTTCAGATTCTTGAACAACAGGAGCGAGGAATTGAATCCTGGGATCATATATTGATGAGACCTCAACATTCTCCGGAGAAGTCCATTCGAATGTCAGAGGATCATCATCAATATCATAACTTTTTGTTGCATCTATTTCACCAACAAATCCCGAATAACTACTTGTCTTATAATCTACTACAATTACAGGTGGATTATTGTTCAAAGTTAAAACGATATTATTAGTTACCGGTTGAGCACTAATGCTTGCTGCTTCTCCTCCTAATGCCGTCTGTAATGGATTCGTTGCAGGTTTTGTATAGGTAACAGTAACAATATCACCATAACTTACTGCATTAGCTAATACTAACTGAACCTTACCTCCGATAATAGCAACCGCATTTACAGTTCTGCTAACAGAATTAACCTGTACATTGAAAGCCGAGGCAGCAGGCACAATATTATTTAGACTTAAATCATAGGTCATTTCAAGTATTGCAGGTGCAGCGTTTTGTATAACAGATGTAAGATAAACCGGATCAATAATAACAATCACTTCATTGACATTATTAGTTACTGGCTGAGCGCTGATACTTGCTGCCTCACCACCTGAACCTGTCTGTAATTGATTTGTCGCAGGCTTTGTATAGGCAACGGTTACAATATCACCATAAACGATTATACTTGCTAAAGTTAATCGAACCTTACTTCCTTCAATAGTTATTGAATTTACAGACATACTGCTGGAATTAACCTTGACATCAAAAGCTGAAGCAGCAGGTGTTACTAAATCATTCAGGTTTTTATCAAAAGTCATTTCTAATAAAGCAGGTGTTGCATCCTC
>CAZHRV010000215.1:0-1868 GCA_964535035.1 uncultured Rikenellaceae bacterium | reverse complement strand
TCCGGGTCAGGGCGAGTCAGATCCTCTGATTAGGTTATTTTCTTAAGATCCTGATAACTCCGTTTGTGTCGATTTTTATTATTGGAGAAGGAGAAAATACCCGCTGTTCCTTTTGGCGATATTCTACAGTATAGTCAACAGATTTGATGATTTTATTATCAATTTCCCTGAAATTGGAAGGTGTGGACTTACCGGTTTTATTTGCAGATGTTGATACTAGAGGTTTACGGAACTGTCTGATAAGCTCCCTGCAAAATTCATCACTGCAGATCCTGATGCCCACAGATCCGTCTTCACTGCAGATTCCTTTAGCAAGGTTAATACCTTCCGGATAAATTATTGTCAGGGGGGTATCGGATACTGAAATAAGACTCAGTGCTGTTTCCGGGATCTCTTTTACATATCTCTCAAGCATTGATGAATCGCTGACGAGGATTATCAGACTTTTACTGTCGGCTCTTGATTTAATCCGGAAGATTTTTTGTACTGCTGAAATACTTGTGGCATCGCACCCCAGCCCCCAAATTGTATCTGTAGGGTAAAGGATAATCCCTCCCTCTTTAAGGACCTTCAGTGATTTCTTCAGGTCTTCATCAAAGTCCATTGTTTTATTATGAGCTCTTCTTTTCTTCCCGGACAAGTTTTCTCAGTTTGGCATATTTAAGGTAACTGGAATATGCGCCGGTTTTGCAGATCACATACCCGTTTCTTCCGTCAAGAAATCCCAGGCGGATAATATAAGTCTGGAAGAAACGCCAGCTCATGTGTAATGCAGGAGTCAGAAACCAGACTCTTTTACCTTCTTTATAATATTCGTGGGCGGCAATTTCAGAGTAATTTTCTATTTTTTCAGTAAGGTCCTGTTCGGAAGTGCATGGCCAGTGAAGGAGATCTCCATTCAGTTTACCAATTTTACTGTCATGATTCATAATAAATGTCTCATGTACATTTATTAATCCCCATTCACCGTTGGCTGCTTTAAAGAGGCGAAGCTGCCTGTCGGGGTACCATGCAGAATGGTGGATCCATTGTCCGCAGTAGTTGCTTAACCTGTTAAACTTGTAACCCTCATATTTCAGATCACGTTTTACCTCAAGCAATGATTTCTGAAGCTCTTTGCTGAGTGCCTCATCTGCATCAAGCGATAAAATATAGGGGTATGAAGCTAATGATACTGCAAAATTCTTCTGATCCATGAATCCTTTGAATTCATGCTTTACAAATTTAACATTGAACTTCTTGCAAACCTCTTCAGTGGAATCTGTTGAAAATGAGTCAACTACGATAATCTCATCTGCAATATCATCAAGTGACTGAAGACACTGTTCTATTAACTTTTCTTCATTCATTGTGATAATAACGGCAGATATCTTATGCATGACAGCAGGATCAGTTTTTCACGGCCCAAATATAGTAACTAAAGGTAAAATAAAATAATAAGAATTCGATAATTTAACAAAAGAATCGATTTTTTATAAAAATGCCGGGGGAACAGTATTGATAAAATTAATTTTTTATCAGTTTTTCTCCTGAATGATTAATATTTAGAATGAATTGGCTTCATTTAAAACTTAAGTTTCAATAATTTCATTCTTTCCTTCATTTCGTTAATCACAGCTTTTTCTTTATCTATTGAATCAGCTTCGAAGGTAACTGAGAATCTGACATATTTCCCGGCATCGTCCCAGGGAACAGTCGATATCAGGGATTCTATGATCAGAAATTCGGAGAATTCAGTGGCTGAATTAAATACTCTGCCATTGCCGGTTCCGGAAGGTGTTTTAACGTAACAATAAAATGATCCTTCAGGCTTTTTAGCTTTAAATCCTATTTCATTCAGAGCCTCAACAAGAAGATCGAATCGTCTT
>CAZHRV010000214.1:0-2247 GCA_964535035.1 uncultured Rikenellaceae bacterium | reverse complement strand
AGCATTAAACACGATTGCATCGGGACCAGCCGGGATATTTCCAGGTACCAGTTCAGCCTGGTAAAGAGATCCTGGTGATGCTGTATTTTGAGTTTCTGATTTACCAAAAGAAATTAAAATAAAGAGCGAGAACAGTATTATTAAAAACAGGGTTCCGAAGTGTTGGCTTGTATCTTCTTTATAATTTCCCATAAGACAAAGTTAAATAAATGTTTTAACTCTGTTGTAATCTTTTTTAAAACTGATACGGGCTAATTTAGCCTGTTTTTTCAATTCATACCGGATCTGTCATACATAGCCTTAATAGCACTATAAATTATGTACTCCAATTCGCTTTTTTTATCATATTTTGATTGTATTCGCAAAAAAGAATACAGAATACAAAATAAAAAATGGAAAGGAATAACAACTACTTGCTTGATTGGGTCGAGATTTTGCTTGCTCAAGGCAGGAATACCTTTACATTGAAGCAGGTCCGGGAAGAATTTAGTGGTGTATCACAAAAAGCATTATCACTTGCCCTTAACCGGCTTACACACAAAAACAAAATAGCTTCCGTGCATAAAGGTTTTTATGTAATAATATCTCCTGAACATTCGATTAAGCGGATAGTACCACCTATACTGTTCATTGATTCTCTGATGAAACATATCAGAAAACCATATTATGTTGGACTTCTGAGCGCTGCTGCGCTCCATGGTTCATCCCACCAGGCACCCCGGGAATTTTTTGTAATAAACCAGCTTCCTGCTCTTCGCTCTGTTGAAAAGAAAGGTATACGGATAAATTTTGCAGGAAAGGTGACTTTACCCTTAGATTCAATCAAAGAAAGAAAAATCGCAACAGGATATGTGAATGTATCTGATCCTGAACTTACCGCGCTTGACTTGATTTATTTTGAGAAATATATTGGAGGTTTAAACAGGGCATCGACTGTTATTTATGAATTATCCGATTCGATGGATGTGACCGGATTTACTGATAATCTATTACTGTCAGTACCTGTTGTTATTCTTCAGAGGCTTGGATATATTCTTGACCGAATTTGCGGCAAAGATCAATTAGCTGATGCACTATTTAAAAGAATTAGCAGTCATTATCAGTCGCTTGTCAGGAGACCTCTCAAACCCGGTATTTCTGTCAGAGGATTTAGTACTGATCCCAGGTGGAAGCTTATTATCAATACAAAAATAGAAACAGATTTATGATCTATATAAAGCAGTCACGTCCTTAAAGATCGATAAGGATAAAGTAATTTCCTGCTATCTTGAGTACATGAAATTCTCTGTTAAGAGACCTCCCACGAGGAGGCAATATATTCAGAATGTTGAGAAGAAGATATCAAATTCAGAGTTTACTGGTGATATTAAAGCGCTGATACCTCCTTTTGAAAATTATGAATCTTCCGAAGCCTGGGATTTGATAAAGACTCAATTTATTGAAATGCTTTAAATGTATAAGGAATCGGGATATTTAACCACCGAACCAACATGGGATAAAATCTCTTTCATGCACAACCAGGATCTTACAGCTTTGGAATCTGAGCCCTGCTTCATCGCTCCATCGCATTGTTGTATCTTCCCTGCTTCTCCTCACCCCACAATCCCCTCTCCTTTTCCCTGGCTTTCCTGGCCAGTTTCACAAATTTTTCAGCATATTTTACATTTGGCGGCACTGTGGATACCATTGCATATCCTTCTTTTACAAGCTTGGCATTAATGAAGGTGCCGTTCTCCAGATACACATAAGCAAGTGTTCGTTGGTAAAGATCCAACGTATCAACATCAAATTCCAGGCGTACTTTTTTATTCGATATTAATTTTTCAAGATAAGCTTTAGCTTCCCGGGAATAATAACCAATCTCTTTGTTTCTTGTCCTTCTGGTTTCAGGAGCGTCTATTCCTATCAATCTTATTTTCAGACCTTTTTCAGATCCATCATCAATCCAGAAGGTATCACCATCAATTACCCTGGTGATGGAGTAATAACGGATGTTCACCTTCTTTTTGTCCTGTGCAAAACAAAGACTTGATGAAGTTAAAAGGAACAAAATCAGTATAAGAAGCGTTTTGTTTTTCACCGTATTATTTAAAAGGTTAACCACGAATTTACACAGATTCCCTCACTCTCCAATTCTTTTCTGCTCTACGCCCTGAGCTCTTAGCTCTTAGCTCTTAGCCGTTCTTCGTCCGCCGTAGTCCCGAGTACTCGGGACGAAGGTGGAGCGCCGTTATGCCTTTGCGCCGT
>CAZHRV010000213.1:0-2478 GCA_964535035.1 uncultured Rikenellaceae bacterium | reverse complement strand
ATACACCCTGATAATAAAAAACATAATTTCCAAAGAAGATATGATTGTCTTATAAGTCTTCAGGACATTGGGTATCAGGCCGGTACTGGAGTAATGATAGGATTCCCATTTCAGACGCCAGAAGATCTTGCTAATGACCTGTTATTTATGCGTGACTTCGATATCGACATGGTTGGCATGGGGCCATATATTGAACATGTTGATACTCCACTCATAAAATATGTTGACAAATTACTTCCTCTTAAGGAGAGGTTTGAACTGACTCTTAAAATGATAGCTCTACTGAGAATAATGATGAAGGATATAAATATGGTTGCCTCAACGGCACAACAGACCATAGATCCCGAAGGCAGGGAGAAATCAGTAGAAATAGGCGCCAATATCATTATGCCCAATATCACCCCGGGTAAATACCGCGATGATTACAGCCTTTATGCAAATAAACCGGGCACTGATAACAGATACGATGATTCACTGAGCAGTCTCGAAGCAAGGCTCGCTCTTATCGACACAGAGATTGTTTACGGTAAGTGGGGAGATACAAAACATTATGAGAAAAGGCGGAAGGCGGAAGGCGATAGACAGTAATCAGAACGCCATTTTTCTGACCTGAACCTGGTTAAGGGTTTTCAGGTCTCTTTCAAGCAGTTCTCGTTGCTGGTTATCACCAGTTAATTCAAGGATTATCAGTCCGGCCTTTTCTTCGTAAAATACTTCATTTACACCCAGGCGTATACGGATACTGCATCCGTATGATGTCAACAGTTTCTGTACGGATTTTACTACCTCATCATCCCTGGAAACAAGTATCCCTATAATTTCTGCTGCACCCTCCTCATCTTTTCTACCGTTATCCTTCCCGGGAGATTCAAATATCATTTCCCTGATAACTATACCTCCAAGCGGTTCCAGTTCCTTTATAAGATTAGCGGATTCAGCATGATCATCTTTCAGGTGAAGGATCAGGTATGCTTCACGGCTGCACAGGCTATCGGTCACTTCATGAAAACCCAGGCGTGTGGTTATAACACCTGAATGTCTTGACAAGATTGCCTGCGTAAGACCTGCTTCCTTGATCCTGTCGATAATTTTAATTCCTAAGACTTTTATCATAATGATATATTAAAAATAAAGATCCCGTTCCCCTTTTTTGATCCGCTCCAGCTTCTCCCTTGTGTTCTTTTCCACACCCGGGTCCAGCTTAATCAGGTTTTTCTCAATCACTTTCCATCCTTTATCCGCAATTTCATCCGTAGCATAATCGCATATATATTCCGAAAGAGTAAGTATCGCATTAGGTGTACAAAACCTTTTGATAAAACCCGGAACTGAGAACTCCATAAAATGTTCTCCTGTTCTTCCAACCCTGTAACAGGAGGTACAGAATGAAGGAATATAATCATTGTCAAGCAGTTCATTGATAACTTCTGCCAGTGAACGGGCATCATTAATCTTGAATTGTTCGCGGTTCAGGTTTTGTGCCTCATTCTGCGATTCGGAGTAAGACCCAAGTTCCAGCTTGGTACCTCCATCTATCTGTGAGACACCATATTGTATTACTTCCCTTCTTACATCCGGAGCCTCCCTTGCCGTCAGTATCATTCCGGTATATGGCACTGCCAGTCTTAATATGGGCACAAGTTTTTTGAAGTCTTCATCGCTGGTCTGATACTGCCCTTTTATATTCAGGCTCAGAGCATCTTTTATTCTGGGAAATGATATTGTATGAGGTCCTACATTATAGCATGCCTCAAGGTGATTTGTATGACGTACCAGGGCCATAACCTCGAATCGCCAGTCATAGAGTCCGAATAATGCCCCTATGCCCACATCATCGATTCCTGCTTCCTGTGCCCTGTCAAGGGCAGTTATTCTCCATTCATAATTTTTCTTTTTCCCTCCCAGGTGGTACCATTTATATGCTTCGGGGTGATAGGTTTCCTGGAAAACCTGGTAAGTACCTATACCTGCACCACCTACAGTTCTGAATCCCTCTATATCGAGAGGAGCTGCATTGATATTGACCCTTCTTATCTCACCATGTCCTTTTTTAATTCCATATACAAGCTTAACTGTATGAGCAATAAATTCCGCAGAATATTCCGGATGTTCACCGTAAACGAGAATAAGTCGTTTCTGTCCGTTATCCTCAAGAGCTTCAACTTCCCTGACGATCTCATCATCACTCAATGTTTTCCTCACTGCATCTGCATTGGAAGTCCTGAAACCACAATATTTACAGTTATTGGTACACCTGTTGCCAATATACAAAGGAGCAAAAAGGACTATCCTGTTCCCATAAACTCTTTCTTTAAGTTCGCGCGCGCCCGCTTTTATCTCGTCGGCAAGATCGGTCCCGACAGCATTAATCAGTACAGCTGTCTCTGCAAGAGTAAGCCTTTGCTTATCGAGAGATTTTGCAATTACATCCCTGACCCTTCTCTTTTCGGGAGCTGTTTTGTTTATCAGATTCCAGAT
>CAZHRV010000212.1:0-12031 GCA_964535035.1 uncultured Rikenellaceae bacterium | reverse complement strand
GGCGTATAGCGCTTGTCAGTAATTCAGTCAAATATGCGATAATATATTACTAAAAGTATAATGATTCGCTGAAAACAAAAAAACATTTACTTTGCCTCAGTATAATCATCAGGAATGATATTTTCAGGCTTAAATACAATCCTTACAGTCACTGTTTACGGAATCTTATATGTTTTCACAGCTCTGGGCATTTTCATTGCAATCTGCCTTACATGGCTAAATGCAAAAAAACCATTATTATTCCTGACCAGGCTATGGGCTAAATCAGTCTTCCTGCTTATGGGAAAAAGAATACATATCATCGGCAGGGAAAATATAAATAAAGAAGAAAAATATATACTTCTGGCAAACCATGCCAGCCTTTTTGATATTGTGGCAATCGTGTCATTCTTTCCGGAAGTTTCATGGTTCGGGCATGAGCGTCTGTTAAAAGTACCTGTTTTCGGAAAATTCCTGAGAATGACAGATTATGTACCTTTCAGGGAGCCAACAATAACAAACACAAGGCACATGGTTGAACAGCTTATGGAAAAAGCAAATGAACGCTCGGTGGCACTGTTTCCTGAGGGAACAAGAACCACCAGCGGTAAAATTAATCCTTTTTACAGGGGATTTATTTACCTGTTCCGGTCAAGGGATATCGGAATGCTTCCGGTCACACTAAACGGATTTTATGATTTCAAACCCAAGACACGGTTTTATATCAATTTCGGATCAAGGCTTGAAGTGGTCATCCATAAATCGATCCCGAGAGAAGAGCTTATTGATAAGAATGACAGCGAGATAATTGATACGGTGAAAACTGTTATAGAGTCAGCGTATCATTAAAAACAAAATAACCACAAAGGGACACTAAGGGAAATTAATAACTATATCTTATGGCAGAAGAGAAAAAAGAAAAGTGGATTTTTATCGTTAATCCGATAGCAGGTAATAGTTTTGCCGGCACTCTGGTTCCAGAGATTGAAAATAAATTAATTGCGTATAATATTGATGGTGAGGTTGTTCTGACAGAGCGTCCCGGTCATGCCACAGAAATCTCAAAAACCTCAGCTGAAAAGGGTGTAAAGTATATTATCGCCGTAGGTGGTGACGGGACTTTTAACGAAGTTGCCAGGCCCCTGATAAATAACATGGAGGTTGTTGCCGGTGCTATACCTGCGGGATCAGGTAATGATTTCATCCAGATTCCCGGGTTTCCCAATCGTTTTACCGACCATGAATGGGAGATATTTTTCATGAAAAATGTGATAACACAGGATGTTGGTATTGTGAACAGGACTATTTTTCTGAACGGACTTGGAATCGGTTTTGATGCCGAAGTAGCTGCACAGAACTATACTGAGGAAGGCAAGGTAAGGAAAGGGGGAAAGGATAAATATGTGTGGCATATTGTAAAAACGCTTCTTTTCTTCAGAGAAAAAAGGATGGTTGTTATCAGCAATGGTGACCGTCACGAAACCGATTGCTTCATGAATACAATATCAATCGGGAGACGTTTTGCCGGAAGTTTTTTCCTTACTCCTAAAGCGATTGCCAATGATGGATTATTCGACGTTTGCTCAATAAAGAGACTAAATCTTTTCCAAAGATTCAGGCTTCTGCTTATGGTGCCGAAAGGAAAGCATATCAACGACAGGAGAGTTAATTATTTCCAGACAGCTTCTATTGATCTTAAGTTTCCGGAGAGAGTACCCTATCATGTTGATGGCGAACTTTTCTATGCCAAAACATTTAATATCAGGCTTATACCAGCCGGACTGAATATCATATACAATCCTGATGGTGATCACTTTTTCAAAAGAGTGTGATGTGAACAGTTATATTGCCTTTTTTGACCTCGACCGTACAATTACAGGTGCAATCAGTGGTAATGTCCTCGCCCGGGAAGCCTATAAGAAAGGACTTATGTCACTTTCAGACATAAAACATGCTATCTGGTTATTGATATTATACAAAATCTCTCTAAGGGATCCTGTAAAAATAATTAATGAGATGGCTGCCTGGGTAAAAAATGTACCTGAAGTATTATTCAACCAACTGTCAGCGGAGATCTCAAAAAATATACTTATTCCAGCCGTTTATACTGAAGCAATAAAAGAGATAAATATGCACAAAGAAAACGGTGCAAAGACAGTTATTCTCTCGACAACTCCTGTTTCTATAGGCCGGGAAATGGCAAAAGTACTGGGTATGGATGATATAATATGCTCAGAACTTGAGGTTGAAAATGGATTGTTTACCGGCAGGTCCATCGGACCTCTTTGTTATGGGGAGGAAAAAGCAATAAGAATGAAAAAATATTGTGAATCCAGGAAATGCAATCCGGAAGATTCGTGGTATTACGGTGATTCGATAGCAGATTTCCCTGCATTGTCTTTAACAGGTACACCTGTATGTATTAATCCCGATAAGAAATTATTAAAAAGGGCCAGGCAAAAAGGCTGGAAAATATATTTCTGGAATTTAAAGAAGGGATAAACCCCCGGCCCTGACTGTAACCGTCAAGGACTGCTCCCTATAAAGGGGGGATGGGGGGTAGATAAAAACGGAATTCCACGGATTAACACAGAGAAAACACAGAATATTAAATCTGTTGTAACAATGTTATACTATGGTTAAAATATTATTATTAACTTTGATAATTATTGCTGCATAAATATTCATTTTTAAATAATTACACCTATGGAAAAACTTGTTTATACTTTGCTGGCGCTTTTATTTCTGACTGCCTGTTCGGGTGGGAAGAATGAGAAAATTACTTATCCTGTCACCGCTAAAGGCAATGTTGTTGACACTATCTTCGGAGCCCCAGTTCCCGATCCCTACAGGTGGCTCGAAGATGATATGTCGGAAGAGACAGCTGCCTGGGTAAAGGAACAAAATCTTGTTACCTTCGCTTACCTGGAAGAAATACCGTACAGGGAACAGATAAAGGAACGTTTGACAAATATTTATAATTACGAAAAATACGGTATGCCTCACAGGGAAGGTGGCTATACTTACTTTTCGAAAAATGACGGTCTTCAGAACCAGTATGTGATTTACCGTCAGAAAGAGGGAGGAGAACCGGAGGTATTCCTGGATCCCAACACATTTTCTGCCGATGGTACAATATCCCTCGGTGAAATGGGCTTTTCAAAGGATGGAAGCCTGGTTGCTTATTCAATTTCAGAAGGAGGATCCGACTGGAGGAAAATCATAGTAATGAATGCTCCCGCAAAAGAGATTATAGGTGATACGCTTACAGATATAAAGTTCTCAGGTATAGCATGGCAGGGCAATGACGGGTTCTATTACTCCAGCTATGACAAACCGAAGGGTAGCCAGCTTACTGCAATGACTGATCACCACAAGCTTTATTACCACAAGCTGGGTACTTTGCAATCGGATGATAAAGTGGTATTCGGAGCCGATAAGGTAAGAAGATCTGTAGGAGGTTACCTTACTGAAGATGAAAAGTACCTTGTTGTAATTGCATCAATATCCACAACAGGGAATGAATTGTATATCAAGGATCTTACAAAGAAGAACTCTGGTTTTCAGATTATTGTAGGAAACTTTGATAACGATCATTATGTAATCGATAACGACGGTTCAAAACTCTATATTTACACCAACCTGAATGCACCTAATGCAAGGATAATAACTACAGATGCATCCGGTCCCGGTGTTGAAAACTGGACTGATTTCATTCCGGAAACAGAAAATGTTCTCCAGCCATCAACCGCCTCGGGATTCTTTTTTGCTCAATACCTGAAAGATGCCATTTCTCTTGTCAAACAATATGATAAGAATGGTCAGTTTATTCGCGACATTACCCTTCCCGGTATCGGAAATGCAGAAGGATTCAGTAGTAGAAAGGAAGATAAGGAGGTTTATTATTCATTCACAAACTATACAACCCCTTCCACAATCTTCAGACTGGACCCTATGTCAGGCGATGCAGATGTTTACAAAAGGCCTTCCGTAGAATTCAACAGTGATGATTATAAAACGGAGCAGATATTCTACAATTCCGGGGACGGCACACGTATACCCATGATCATTACATACAAAAAGGGTACAGTTAAAGATGGTAATAATCCGACTATGCTGTATGGTTATGGCGGATTCAACATCAGTGAGACTCCCGGTTTCTCAGTTACCATAGCTCTTTGGCTCGAAATGGGAGGTATCTATGCCGTTCCAAATATAAGAGGAGGAGGTGAATATGGAGAAGAGTGGCACCTGGCAGGAACTAAAATGAATAAGCAGAATGTATTTGATGATTTCATTGCTGCTGCAGAGTATCTTATTGATAATAAATATACATCACCGGAATACCTGGCTGTAAGGGGTGGTTCAAACGGAGGACTTCTTGTCGGTGCAGTCATGACCCAACGACCTGATCTCTTTAAAGTAGCTCTTCCTGCTGTAGGTGTTATGGATATGCTCAGATACCACAAGTTCACAATCGGGGCAGCCTGGGCTTATGACTACGGAACAGCAGATGACAATCCGGAAATGTTCAATTACATCCTGAAATATTCACCGGTACAGAATGTAAAATCCGGTGTTGAATACCCTGCCACTTTAGTAACAACAGGTGATCATGATGACAGGGTTGTGCCGGCACACTCCTTTAAGTTTGCAGCTCAGCTCCAGGCAAAACAGGCAGGGAATAATCCTGTACTGATCCGTATTGAAACCAGGGCAGGGCACGGCGCCGGAACACCTGTCAGTAAGACTATTGAACAGTATGCTGATATCTTCAGCTTTACACTCTGGAATATGGGAATACAGAAATTGAAATGAAATAATCCGGATGACAGATAAGATCATAAGGACAGGGATTTAGAGAATATATCTCATTGAGAGAGCGCCGCCATTATAATTGGTATCATAAAATCCAACATGAGCAGAAGTACAATCAGATTTCCTCTTCATCAGGCTTTACTGTTAAATGATTATATAATTTTCATAAAAGGTATTAAATCCGAGATATTTTTTCAGGAATAGCTTCCCTCTGTATTTCAGAGATAATTTATTGAATGACTCATCATAATCAAAAGTCCAGTCTTTACGGCTGATACGTTCTTTCATCACTTCAGGGTGTGTTTCAGTAAAGAGACTCAGAGCATCTATTGAGGAATAATCATAGGTTTGGTCTGTACCAATTTTTTTCATCCAGTTAATGCCCTCATAAAAAGTTGAAGCGTTTCTCACTTTTTTCATCATTATTCCGGGTTCCTTAACCCAGCCATAATGATATACATATGCATCTATCGGCTTGACATTCAGCTTTTCATTATTGCCTTTCCTGAAACCCTGAGCATCTCTGAAGGAATAAATTGATTTATCGTTCCTTATAATCCTGATCTCATTTTTATACCATGAAACACCCACATAATTATATGAGCCATAAAAGTGCAAATAGTTAAATAACAGACCATCAACATTCTTATTATCCTTCCATTTTACCATTGCTGATTGAATTGTGTCAAGGTATTTCTCATGTACCACTTCATCAGCCTGAATGTAAAATGCCCAGTCAGAATCAGATGGTACTGCCCTGAAAGCTTTATTTGTCTCTGCAGCATATACCTCTCCCAGCTTTTTCATCTCCGGCGAATCATCCCAGACAGTATTTATTATCCTGATCTTTTTTTCATCAATGCCGTGAACAATGTCTGCAGTTTCATCGTCCGAATTTCCCACAGCAACAACAAAATCATCGCACAACGGCAGGATCGATTTAATTGCTTCAACTACAGGATAATCAAATTTAACAGCATTGCGAATGAAGGTAAATCCTGTAACTTTCATATCAGGTTTTTATATGAAGAATGTAAGATATCACACTATTGCCAGTATTTCTTTCCCAAAGGCCATGCATTCAGGTCTTTTCAGATTGTCGTATTCCTTCATCCCGGGAAATGACTGCATCTGCTTGCGTACATCCGGTTCCATAAGGCCGAATGTGACCCTGCCAAGGAATACTTTTGAAGGAACATTACTCACACCGCAGATCTTTGCCAGGTGATTATCGATGAAAGCAGTTGTCTGTTCAGGTCCTGCAGGTTGCATCATATTTCCGCAAACTGCGAAGTAACCCAGGATCTTGTCCTTCAGTATCTCCTTGTTTTTCCCCAGGTACTCCTGAAGAAGTTCTGAAGTAACTCCTGAACGAATGGCCCCTCCAATAACAACGTGATCATATCCTGACAGATCGGGATTTTCCCGTACATCGAAGACGTTGGCAATGCCATCCATACCCTCGGAAATCCAGAGTGCTGCATCCCGGGTTGAACCACACCATGTGGCATACAAGACAGCCCATTTCTTATCGGAAGGCATAGGATAATATTCCAGGGGGAAAGCTTTTTTAGGAACTAATAATGCGCTCATACCAAGTAATCCTGTTTTTAAAAAGATTCTTTTCTTCATTTTATTCTGAATATGATTAGCTATACAAATATACATACAGAAATGAACATGGTCAAGGTTGTAGTTTTAATAATTATCTGTTTCCTGTTCAGTCTGATTATCAAATCATTAGTTATTGTCCAGAATCTTCTTTAAATCGGGTGAAGATCTCTCAATAATTTTTCTGATCTCAGTCGCTCCCACTTCCTGATCATAATTGGGAATATAATCCATCCCGGATTTATTCAATGCATCGTTTTTCAGATCTAGTACCATTACCCTGTATGGATCAGAACAGAAAAGAAGTATCTCATTCTCATTTCCCCAGGTAATAAAAACCGGTTCAACGTCAAGAGGATATCGGCCCAACAAAGATTTGTCTGAATAGTCTTCAATAAACAACATTGTATCCTTACAATATGCAAGCCGCGTACCGGTTCTTGAAAGTGCCGGCAATACTCCGGCCCCGGAATACTTAAGTACTCTTCCTGTTTTAAGATTAAAAAGGTATATCCCGTTTACTGAATCCGGAAAACTGATATTCGCTATACCAATGACTATATCGGTTCCGTTTTCTTCAAGCCGCGATTTATATCTTGAGGGCCATCCTTTAACATCTCCAAGGATAGCCGCTACCTCAGTTGTATTACTTATTGTATCGGTCCTGAAAAGACTAAAAAGTTGTCTTATTACTTTTATTTGCCCGCCGTCCGGGAACCTGCTTATACCTTTAGGATTCCTGTACTCCTTAACCTGGGCAAGATAATAACATGAAGAACCTGCATATACCCCTCCGGTCGACCTGTTAAAAGAATAAACCTGTTCCCTGTAATAACACGAACTTAACATTAACATATTTATTACGACCAGAATTCCGATTTTACTTTTCATTCCCAAACCTCGCTTTTCATCAGATTATCCTTATTTTAGTGTTTAAGCATAAAATTACCACATTGTTTTATAAATTTCTTCGTAAATTGAATTCCATTTCCGGCAGTAATACCTGAAATTTAATTATAATATTAACTCCATATAACTGACTTAAAGCTAAATATAAGATAATAACCAATAAACCAGGAGGTTCGTTATGAAAAAAGATCTTTATTTTATTATTTCACTATTATTGCTTTTTGCACTCTCCTGCAGTAATCAGGGAAAGATTTTAATAACAGATGTTTATGAGGGAGAAAACGGAAGAGCTGTCTATTATGATACTGACAAGGAGAAAGGGAATCTGTTCATTTCTGATAATTTATATTTTTACACTATACTTGATAAGACAGATGATAATTCATGGATCATTGTTGAACAGGCTCCGGTTTTTGCTGAAGAAGGGAGAGTTGAAACAGAGCTTCAGCTTTATAATATCCCCGAATCAAAGCAAATCTTCCTTGAAGATATTGATCCTTCCTGGTCTCTTTATGGAAGTACTTTTATGGAGCAAGAGGGAAAAGATTGTCTTATGATCGCATTCAGGGAAGGTGATGAAGAGTTATCTATCCCACTTGATGAACTGCTTGGAAAAGCTAAATCTGCCAAACATGAATATGTTGAATCAGAATCCGTAGAAGAAACAGAGCAGGAAACGAAGCCGGAACCATTAACTGAAACCGGTCAGGTTGTTTTGTTGAAATTAGGCACAGAAGAGGGCCAGATAGGCCAGGGTATGGCTGATAAACAGCTGGAGGGCGGAAGATTTGTATATGCCGTACCTTCGTTTGCAGCTTATGAAAACCAGTTATTCATAATCGATGCAATCAATTTCAGGATACTTGTATATGATTATTCGGGTAACTTTATCAGAAGTATAAGTTATCCTGAAAAATCAGAAGATGGTTCCGTAAATGTTGTAAGGGATATTTGTGTTGATGAGGGAGTATTGTACCTCTCTGCAGTTTATACAAATGTAGTTTATGTCGAAGATTCTGAAACTGAGGATATTATTGAGATTATTACCGGGTCCGATACACAAAACGGGAAATTCGGATATGTAGATCTGATTGCACTTGATCATGAGAAGAATCTCTTAATATCTGATTATGATTACAATATCCTTTATGTTTACAAAAAGGGTGTGGATGGTATACACCTTTTAAAAAGCTTGCCATATACCGAGATAGATCAACTTGCATTCGATACCGAAGGAAACACCTATTCCACCGTATCAGACGGACAGAATGTGACAGTATCTGATTCACAGGGAAATGCTCTCTGCAGTTTTCTGTATAAATCTTTAACCGGTAATTCACATATAATTGATATTGACAACAATAATGTCATTTATATCCTCACAAAGGAAGCCGCAGAGCCAGGTGCTCAATATGATGAAGCTTCATATCTTAAAGTCATACAGCAGGATGGCACTATACTGGATGATATTCCGGTACCTGTGTGGCCCGGGGGTCCGATGACAAAGTATGTTGTTGTGGATGAAGACGGCAATGTTTTTGTCGGAACGTTTGATTTTGAAGGATCAGAAGATGAACCTCCAACAAGTTTTACAATAAACAAAGAGAGATAAACAGGAGGCTTCCCCTTTCCCGCCTGAAATAAGCGTTTCAACAACTTACCTCATAAATATTTAAAATATTTTCTGCGCTGATTCGTCTATACAGGTAAAGAACCTTTGTTATGAGTCCAAATGAGTCGGCAAAAATCACATCTGCTTATAAAGACGAGCGGAATCGGCTGCTCGGCTATATAAGGAACAGGATTCCCGACAGGGTTGAAGCTGAGGATATTCTGCACGATGTCTTTTATCAGCTTACCGTAGGATTCAATGACATAAGGAGACTTGAAAATCTGACAGCCTGGCTCTACAGGGTCACCGATAACCGTATCAAAGACCTGTTCCGGAAGAAGAGACCTGTCACATTCAGCTACCGTGAAAATACAGCTGAAGATGAAGAGGGACCTCTGACACTCGAGGAAATATTGCCCTCTGTCGGGACAACTCCCGAAGATGAGGAGCTGAAGGAAATGATATGGGAGACAATTGAAGAGACACTGTCGGAATTGCCTGATGAACAAAGAAGTGTATTCGTTGAAAACGAGTTTGAGGATTTGAGCTTTAAAGAGATCTCTGAAAAAACCAGTGTCGGAGTCAATACCCTCATTTCAAGAAAACGTTACGCTGTCCTTGTACTCAGGAAAAATCTTTATGAATTGTATAAACAATTAAAAAATTACTAGTATGAAAGCGTTAAATGTATTAAAGTATGTCGGTTTCGGAATCCTTGGTGTAGGATTCATGATCGGAGTAATATTCGGTGTCCAGGCCCTCTGGAACTGGCTGATACCGGAATTATTCAATGGACCGGTTCTTACCTTCTGGCAGACTGTCGGAATATTCTTCCTGTCAAAGATCCTCCTGACAGGTATATCACCGGGATCCCATCATAATCATGATGAAAAGTGGAAGAAGAAATACCACAATAAATTCAAACGGGCACCAAAAGAGGATCAGAATATTGTAACTGCTGAACAAGCTTAAAATGGAACAGGAAGAGAGAAATAACAGGGTATATCCTGTAGAAAAAGCCGGTAGCCTCGAGATAAGGCTACGGAAGTTGGTACAGAATCCCCGGAAGATACTGAAATCACTTATCCGGCCGGGGATGACTGTACTTGATCTTGGTTGCGGTCCCGGCTTTTTTACAATAGAGATTGCAAAAATGCTTAATGGTACAGGCAAGGTTATCGCTGCTGATCTGCAGGAAGAAATGCTTGAAAATATAAAAGGGAAAATCAGTGGTACACTTCTGGAAAACAAAATTGAATTGCACAAATGCGAAGCTGACAGGATAGGATTAAAATGCAAAGTTGATTTTATCCTGGCTTTTTATGTTGTCCACGAGATAAAAGATCACAACAAGCTCTTTGAAGAGCTGAAAGAAATACTAAAGCCTGATGGCAAATTATGCATCGTAGAGCCGGCTTTCCACGTTTCCCTCAATAATTTTGAAGAGATGATCGGAAAACTTATGAAGGCCGGCTTTGAAGTGAGTCCGGCACCGAAGATTCTTTTCAGCCGTTCAATAATGGCTGCAGATCCTTTCGGATCGTGATTTTCAACAGAATGCATCTTGCTGCCCAGTAAACAACCTGTTTATAAAGCGGGCAGGACATACGACCATCGATCACTACTTGTAATTCACAATTTCCTCCATGCCTTTCCTGGTCGAAGCAGATGAGGTTGCATCCACGCTTTTATCAATATTACCCACCTGAAGTACTGAAATAACCCTGTAATCACCGGGAATTTCCAGTACCTCTTATATTTTTGAATTAATAGTATTCAGTTTTTACTGCTTCTGTGACGATATTTATGGATTTTTTTCATTCGTTCATCAATACCGGTAAATAACTTTTCGGCCTCATCAATTTCTATTCTGCCTGTTTTAAGAAGCTCTTCTACTTTTGTCTTTTCATCATTAAGAAGAGTCTGAACTGCCTTTTTGGTTGCTACTTCAACATAAATATCCGGATAGAATCTCTTAAAATTCCTCAGGAAAGTTTGTCCATGTATTATGTTCTGGCTTATTTCATCATGCAGGTGTTCAATATTGACTTCATCCTCAGGAGTTAATTCCAATTCCTTAAAACCATCTATCAGTTTCAGGTTTTCGTTTTGTGCCTCAGCGAATCCCATTCCAAAATCATAACTCAAAACAAGTTTATTATAGTATAGCTGCCGGTAAATATAAAAGAGCCATTTTACACGCTGCAGTCTGTTTAATAATTTGGAATTGCGAAGCATATCTTCCAGGTCGCTCCTCTCATCAAGAGGCATGTTCCCGTTACTGTCAAGCATCTCGCTGATAGACTCGCTGAGCTTAATTACTGTCTCTGAGCTTATAATTCCCTTATTAAACTGTTCCCAGTAGGTTGCTTTTTCCTTTTCCAGGACCCGTCGTCTGAGCTCTGCAAGTTCATTAGTGTCTAATGTAGACTCTACTTTAATACTTTTAAAACCCGGAAGATAGTTTTTTATAGTTTCAGTATCTGCATTCTTATAATATCTTTCTGATGATATCTTTATAGCATCTGCCTTCATCTCTTCTGTTACTGTCTTAAATGTCTGATTCAGGATTATTGCTTTTGAGGCAGCCATCTTTGTCAGACCTAATTTATTTACAATGAACTTGATGGTGGTAGCATTTATAAGAAGAGTAAGCATCACAATCCCTGCTGTCAGGAAAAGAAACTGGTCTCTTATTTCAACCGGTAATAACTCCGTTCCTGCTACAATAAGTGCAAGGGCAAGGCCTACTGCCCCCCTCAATGATCCATACCAGGTTACAATCAGGTCTTTAAAGTTAAGGCCATAACCCGATCTCTTCATAAAAGGATAAAGCATTGCGAGCATGGCGGCTCTTGCAATATGGATACCTATATAAAGAATCAGGAGAACTACAAAATCGCTTGCATCAAAGTTAATCCTGCTGGCAATCACTACCCCTACAATTATAAATATCAATGTGTTAGCCAGGTAAACGGCCAACTCCCAGAACTCATGAAGAAATTTTACAACCTCCGGACTGATACGGGTTTTACCTACACTGGCCATTGTTATGCCCAGACCAAAAATAGCGAGTACTCCCGAAACATGTAAAAAATCCTC
>CAZHRV010000211.1:0-12377 GCA_964535035.1 uncultured Rikenellaceae bacterium | reverse complement strand
ATAGGCGATGCTCACTACAACAAGGGGAATTATAAAGAAGCATTGCCCTGGCTCGAAAAATTTGCCACCGGAACAATAATCAGCGGCAGGGAGGATAAATTTCAGCTTGCTTACTGCTACTATAAAACAGGAGAGATAGATAAAGCAATAAAATTATTCCTGGAAATAGGAACGAGGAATGATCGGTTAAGCCAGAATATATGGTTTCTCCTGGGCGACTGCTATCTGCAGAAGGGAGATAAGAAACGTGCCCAGTTTGGATTCTCGGAAGCCTCAAAACTCGATTTTGATAAAAAGATCAAAGAGGATGCCCTTTTTAACTATGCAAAGATCATTTACGAAACATCTTACTCTCCTTTTGGTGAGGCTACAGCTTCCTTTCAAAGATATATAGAGCAATATCCTGGATCGGAAAGGATAGAAGAAGCCTACAGTTACCTGATATCCACTTATTTACAGGCGAAGAACTATAAAGCTGCCCTTGCCTCCCTCGACAGGATAAGCAGCAAGGATCCAAGGCTGGAAGAGGCATACCAGAGAGTGGCCTTTTTCAGGGGGCTTGAGTTTTTCAGGAACATGGAACTTGATGCTGCAATAAACATGTTCGATAAGTCGCTTAAGTACGAACGTTATGACAGGCAGCTAAAGGCCAGGGCACTCTACTGGCGCGGTGAGGCTGACTACAGACTTGCCAACTTCGAAGATGCCAAAGCCGATTATACAGCTTTTATGGCTGTACCCGGCTCGATGCTGGTAAAAGAGTATGGATTTGTAAGGTATAACCTCGGCTATACACTTTACAACCTGCAGGATTTTGAAGGTGCACTGGCACATCTGAAAACATTCGAATATGATGTGGCAGGTGTCAATCCCGACGTTATGGCAGATGCCAGAAACAGAATAGGTGATTGCTATTATATAACTACCAGATATTCCGACGCAATAACCTTTTATGATAAGGTAATCGACTATGGTAAGACAGATGCTGATTATGCAATATTTCAGAAAGGATTTTCCCTCGGTCTTATGAACGATGAAATGGGGAAAGCAGAGATGCTGACATTGCTGACAGAGCGATACCCGACCTCCCCTTATGTCCCTAATGCCATTTTCGAAAGAGGCAGGGCATATGTGGTAATGAATGAATTCAAGAAAGGGGAAGCCGACTTTAATAAAATCATAACATCATACGGTTCGACTTCTTTTGTACCGCGAGCTATGGTTCAGCTCGGCCTGCTCTATTACAATCTTGGCGAAAACGAAAAAGCTGTTGCTCAGTATAAAAAGGTCATTGAAAACTATAAATCGACACCTGAAGCGCGAAACGCACTTACAGGATTGAAAAATGTATATATCGAACTGAATGATGTAGATGCTTATTTTGCTTACCTCAAAACTCTTCAGGGGTATGGTGATGTTAACCTGGCAGAAAAGGATTCTCT
This sequence comes from uncultured Rikenellaceae bacterium, assembly GCA_964535035.1. Lineage (GTDB taxonomy): Bacteria > Bacteroidota > Bacteroidia > Bacteroidales > VadinHA17 > LD21. The sequence continues at coordinate 10,935 of CAZHRV010000211.1, read as the reverse complement.
CCTGTATACTTCAGGTGAAAACCTGTATATAACAGGTAATTATCCCAGGGCAACAGAGGTGTTCAAAAATTATCTCAGCGAATTTCCGAATGGGATCTTCCTTCAAAATGCACAGTTTTATCTTGCCGAATGCCTTAAGTCGACAGGCTATAATGATGAAGCCCTGAAATTGTATTCTATAGTTGCTGAAGCTCCGAATAACCAGTTCACTGAACAGGCGCTCCTTACCGCTGCGGAGATATGTTACAAGAATGAGGATTATACCTCTTCGCTTAAGTATTATAAAATGCTTGAGAAAGCAGCAGTCAATCCCCAGAACAGGATTACTTCTCTCAGAGGTGAGTTGAGGTCTTCTTACCAGCTTGGTGATGCACAGAAAACAATAGAGGCTGCAAATACGATAAACAATACTGTGAATATTCCTGAAGAGCTGCTGAGAGAAGCAATATTCATGAGAGCCAAGGCAAACTACAGCCTGAATAATTTCAATGAAGCTCTGAATGACTTCAGGAAAACAGCAACAGAGGTTGCAAGCGGGGAGGGTGCGGAATCAAAATACAGAGTTGCTGATCTGCTTTACCGGCAGGACAAACTAACAGAAGCTGAACAGGTTATCGCTGAGTTTATTGACCAGAACACTCCTCATCAGTACTGGATGGCAAGAGTCTTTCTGCTTCTATCCGATATAAGTGTGAAAAAGGGTGATATTCTTCAGGCACGGGGTACTCTTCTGGGATTGAAAGATTACTATACAATAGATAATGATGGCATACTTGATGAAGTAAGATCCAGGCTGGATGCCATTGATCAGAATAATAACTAAAATGATCCATATCGTGATAAAACGAATTCTCCTGATACAATTCATTATACTTCTGGTTTCAATTCCTGTTTCAGCACAGACGGATCAACAGGACCTTGAACGGGAGGTTACTCTTTATAATCCCTATAAACCAACCCTTTCGCTGGTTAAAAAGAGGAGTTATCTGCCTTATATGAATGATACTGCAGGGATCAGGCCTGACTTTACCTATCAGATCACAACAAAGCCCTTTTTCCCTGAATATACAATAAGTCCTATTAAAGCAGCATCTCTGCTTCCGGACCCCCTGCCCAGGCTTTATAAAAGTTATGTGAAAATTGGAATCGGCAATTATATCACCCCTTTTGCTGAGCTCAGCATAACCAATGAGCGTTCGAAAAAAGGAGCCATCGGCTTCTATGCACGCCATTTTTCTACAAACGGAAAGGTAAAGCTGCAGAATGATGAAAAGGTTTTTGCAGGCTATATGGATAATGACGCTTCATTGTACGGGAAGAAATTCTTCAGGAAAAATCTTCTTGAAGGTTCTCTTGATTTCAGCCAGAAAACCAGGTATGCATACGGCTACAACCCAGGTCTAAACTATTCACCTGAAAAGAAAGATATAAGGATCAATTATTATAATCCAGGTGCGAATCTGTCATTTTCATCAACTACACTCGATTCAACGAGCTTCACCTATGATTTTAATCTGGATTATAATTTTTTCTTTAATAAATCTGATCTCTTTCAGCACCATGCAGGAGTGGAAGGAACCATGGCAAAATCATTCAAAGGTTTCTATACAGGATCCGGAGCAGAGTTCGATCTGTACCTTCCTTCAAGTGATATTTATGAGGGATCAAAATATATCTTTTCACTTAGTCCTTTTCTGAAAAAAAGCACTCAGCAGTGGAATTTCAAGGCTGGTATTCAACTCCTTCTTGACAAGGATACATCAGACTCTCCAAAGTTTCATTTTTATCCGGATATGAGATTTGGTTTCAGTATAGTTCCTGAATATGTCAGTTTCTTTACAGCTCTGAATGGAAGGCTTGAAGTAAATGCCCCCCGGAGAATCATTAACGAGAATCCGTTCATTATTACTGACGGAACCCTTTTTAATCTGAAAAATACCAGCTATCCGCTTATTGTTTCAGCAGGACTTAGAGGAAATACGGGGATTGGAGGTAATTACCTTGTATCTGCCTCATATTCATTTATTAATGATATGCTGTTTTATTCCAATCGGGTTTATTTGCCCTTGCCGCTACCGGGTTCAACATCACTAATGGGTAATTACTTTATTCCGGTGTGTGATGATGGTGAGTTGTTTCAGATACATAGCGAAATGACCGGGAGGATAAACGATCAGTTTTACTTTGGCGGAAGCGCGAACTGGTATAAGTATACACTATCAGTCACTGAATTTCCCTGGAACAAGCCTGACTGGGACGGCAGGATTGGTATTAAATACAATCTTAGGGATAAAATTATTGCAGGTGTTGATGTGACTGCCCTTGGGAAGAGAAATCTACTGGTGACTGACATTAATCCACTTTCTGTAACACCTCAAATAAAATTTAAAGAACCGGTTAATGTAAACCTGAACTTCAGTGCAGAATACAGGTACACCAAAATACTGTCGTTCTGGATTAAACTGGACAATATCTCATTCAACCGGTACTACGAGTGGGCCTATTATCCATCACAGAGATTCATGGGATTGGTGGGATTTACGTATAGTCTTTAGAAAATACATGATATCTTGCAAGACCTGCATGACCTGCAAGACATTTCCCCTGTTAATTTCTAAAGGAAATTGTGCATAATTTTAACATTATTTTAATAAAAATGAAGTTAAAAACCACTATATTTGTGAAGCTAATTAAATTACATGAGATCAGTTATTTACGACACGTGAGGAGAGGTGCTTTTTAAGTGCTGGCGTATATTAAAAATATTTCCCCGGAAAAGCAATTTTATTGTCAGTTGAGCAGGAGAAGAACATGTTTCTCTTAGGGAAAAAAACAAATTGAAAATGAGCGAAAAGAAGAAGAAATTGCAGGAGGGATACTCGGCAGAGAATATCCAGGTGCTGGAAGGCCTTGAGGCTGTCAGGAAAAGACCTGCAATGTACATAGGGGATATAGGATTAAAAGGATTGCATCATCTTGTATATGAGGTTATTGACAATTCCATCGATGAGGCCCTGGCGGGGTATTGCTTTAAAATTGAGGTTGTAATAAATGAGGATGGTACTCTTACCGTGACTGATGATGGCCGCGGTATTCCTACAGGGATAATGGAAAAGGAAAAGAAATCAGCCCTCGAGGTTGTGATGACAGTCCTTCACGCCGGAGGGAAATTTGATAAGGATTCCTATAAGGTTTCGGGGGGGCTCCATGGCGTAGGTGTCTCCTGCGTAAACGCACTTGCCTCACATCTTTCAGCCATAGTCATGAGGGAAGGGAAAGTCTTCAGGCAGGATTATGAGAAGGGAAGACCTGTTACAGAGGTGAAAATTATCGGTAAAGCCGACAAATCAGGCACGATAATTACCTTCAAGCCTGATGATACAATATTCCAGACCACGGAATTTAATTTTGAGATCCTTGCAGCCCGTTTGAAGGAACTGGCATTTCTTAACAAGGGAATTCTTCTCACAATCAAGGATATGAGGGAGCTGGTTGAGAATGGTAACGGCGGAATGCCGAGATATGAAGAGTTCCGTTCAGAGTTTGGACTTATGGAATTTGTAGAATATCTTGATGCAACAAGGGAAAAGATCATTGAAAAGACAATTCATATAACTTACGATAAAACAGAAATACCGGTTGAGATCGCTCTCCAGTACAATAACTCCTTCTCTGAGAATGTCCACTCCTATGTAAACAACATTAATACTATTGAAGGCGGAACACACCTTGCAGGATTCAGGAGGGGACTCACCAGAACGCTCAAAAAATACGCCGAAGATTCAGGAGCTACAGCCAAGCTTAAGTTCGACATTAACGGTGACGACTTCCGTGAAGGGCTCACAGCAGTTATTTCAGTGAAAGTGGCTGAACCACAGTTTGAAGGACAGACAAAAACTAAACTGGGTAACTCTGAAGTGATGGGAGCAGTAGATATGGCCGTAAGTACAATGCTGACCAATTACCTTGAAGAGAACCCGAAAGATGCAAGGGTGATAGTACAGAAAGTGATTCTCGCAGCCACTGCCCGGCATGCGGCGCGTAAAGCCAGGGAACTTGTTCAACGTAAAAACGTGTTTTCCGGTTCGGGACTCCCCGGAAAACTGGCTGACTGTGCCGACAGAGACCCTGCCAATTGCGAGATTTACCTTGTTGAGGGTGACTCTGCAGGCGGAACAGCAAAACAGGGCCGCGACCGACAATTCCAGGCAATACTGCCTCTGCGCGGAAAGATACTGAATGTCGAAAAGGCCATGCACCACAAAATATATGAGAGCGAGGAGATAAAAAATATCTTTACTGCCCTGGGTGTAGTGATAGGAACCGATGAAGACAGTAAAGCACTCAATATTTCAGGCCTGCGGTATCATAAAATAATAATAATGACCGATGCCGATGTCGATGGCTCTCATATCACTACACTTATTATGACCTTCTTTTTCAGGTATATGCAGGACCTTATCCGTGGTGGAAATCTTTTTATTGCCACACCTCCCCTTTACCTGCTTAAAAAAGGAAAAACAGAGCGTTATTGCTGGTCAGAGGAGGAAAGGGAAGCCGCAGTAAAAGAAATGGGACAGGGAAAGGAATCATCTGTTTCCATACAGAGGTACAAAGGTCTTGGTGAAATGAATGCCGTGCAACTCTGGGAGACTACCATGAATCCCGAAACACGGACTCTGAGACAGGTAACAATCGAAAGCGCTGCTGAAGCCGACCATATCTTTTCAATGCTTATGGGTGATGAAGTACCTCCGCGAAGGGAATTCATTGAAACTCATGCAAAATACGCCAAAATAGACGCTTAAAAGAGTCTTCTCCTACTGCTACCTTATTATTCATTTATTATTGTTTCTTTAAGGATCTCTTCAATATGTGCAACAATATTACGGGAAGGGCCTGTGAAATTATTAACAATAATACAGAATGCCAGATCTTTACCTGATATTGTCTGCAAATATCCCGCGTAGCTTCTTATCCTTGTCATTGAACCGCTCTTTGCCATCAGTCTGGCAGCGAAGATGTTATCCTTAAAATAGTTCTTCAGTGTACCCTCTTTACCTGCTTCAGGGAAGGAATTAAGTAACTCACTGAAATGTTTTCCATCTCTCTTCATATAGGTAAGAAGGGAAACCATATCTGAGGCGTTAACGGCATTAAGAGGGGAGAGGCCGCTGCCATCTTCAAGCAACATTCCCTCCGTTTTGATACCGGCTCTGTCAAGAAATCCTTTTACTACCTCAATACCTGCTGAAACAGTTCCGCTCTCTTTAAATACTTTTCCCATCTCTTTCACCAGGTGTTCGGCGTAGAGATTAACGCTCTCATGATTTAAAACCTCAATTATATCTTTCAGCGTCGGGGAATCTATATATGCTATTTGGGTAACCTGTTTATATACATGAGATTCCAGTCTTGTTGTAGTGGGAATGCCAGAAATTCTAATGCCGGCTGCCCTGAGCTTTTTGTCAGTTATCTTTGCCATTAAAAGGGGAGGATCCGTAATAGATGCTTTCAGAACAAAATCATTCCGGTTGGTGGGAATTGATCCGGCAAGCCATCCACTGTTACTGTATGGCGCTGCAAAAACATAGCCTTCATCCTCTGTGCCGGATACAATCAACAGGTCCTTTAAATCAACACGGCATTCTTCAGGATAAACGCCTGTAATAACATGATTGAGGCTGTCTGATGATGTGGTAAAATGTATTTCATAAGTATTATCAAACACACTAAGTCCATATGCACCTGCTCCATAGTAATTGCCGATATCTTCCCACAGCCACTTTGACGGAACAGGCTGGTAATCATAATATGAGTCATCAGTTATTACTCTGCCTTTTATCCTTCTTATTCCGGTATTTTTTAACTCATCTATCCATTTTTCCGTAAAATCAGCATAGTGATCCCCGAACTTTCTTGATCCCAGGACCGGATCGCCTCCGCCCCTGATCACAATATCGCCGTTGAGCTTTCCTGAACCTTTTTTTAATACTCCTGTATAACCGATAGTAGTACTGAATTTATAATCCGGTCCCAGTAATTCGAGAGCTGCCGAGGTTGTTATCAGTTTTATTATTGAAGCAGGAGTAAGGTTTTGACCGGAATTATATTCGAGAATGATATTGCCGTTGTAGGAGTCAGTTATACAGAGAGAAACAGCAGCATGTTTCATTGCAGAATCAGCAAGAAATTCTTTAAAGGCTGTCTCCTGGGAATAAAGGGAAAATGAAACCGTAAGCAGAGGTAGGAAAAGGATCTTTTTCATCATATTTTCTTAGCTGTGTTTTGTTCAGAAGTTGACAACAATCCGCAGGCTGCACCTATATCCTCGCCTCTTGAGGATCTTATTGTAGTGAGTATCCCTTTGTCATTCAAAGCCTCTTTGAATTTTATCGTGGCAGCAGGATCCGGACTCTCAAATTCTGATCCGGGGATCTGATGGAACCTGATAATATTAATTCTGCATTTGATCCCGTTAAGTATCCTTGCAAGCTCCTTTATATGAGCAGGAGTATCATTCATTCCCCTGAAAAGTATATATTCAAATGATACTCGTCTCTGACTGTCAAAATCGAATTCCCTGATAATATCGAGCACCTCATTTATGGTATTTGTCCCCTGAATGGGCATCAGCTTTTTTCTCTCATCATCAAACGGTGAATGAAGACTTACAGCAAGGTGACACCTGCTTTTACCAAGGAATTCCCTTATGGTTCCCTTTAGTCCTACGGTACTTACTGTGATGCGTGTCGGGCTCCATCCGTATCCCCATTCACTGGTCATTATCTCAAGGCTTTTCAGTACCTCTGCAATATTATCGAGAGGTTCACCCATGCCCATATAGACTATGTTGGTAAGATTTCGGAATTCTGGCAGACTCCTGAACTGGTTCAGTATCTCGTTTGATGACAGGTTGCCCTGGAATCCCTGTTTACCCGTCATGCAGAAAATACATCCCATTTTGCACCCTGCCTGTGTTGAAACGCATATGGTTGCCCTGTCATTATTCGGGATAAAAGTTGTTTCTATATATTTGTCATTCAGTACATTATAAAGGTATTTCCGGGTGCCGTCCCTGCTTTCTGTTACATCAACCGGGTCGGTCAGGCCTAATTTATAATCAACCGAAAGAAGCTCTCTCATCCTCTTCGAAAGGTTAGTCATCTCATCAATCGAGGATATCTCCTTTTTATAGAGCCAGTCGGCAATCTGTTTAGCGGCATAGCCCGGCATCCTGACATGCCTGGTGACAGCAATCAGCTCATTCAGTGTTTTTCCGTATAGTTTTTCCTTTGGCATTTAAAAATAACCTGCCAATTTACTTCAAAGCAGTATTCTACATTAATATTACTGTCATTGCGATCCCGCAAAGCGGGAGTGGCAATCTTTTTATTTCACTACAGATTGCACGGATTAGCACGGATTTTCTCCATGGTCTCGTTTCCGTGTAACTACATGTGATCCGTGGTTAAATTTCAATTTCCCCTTCAAACACAAATGTTGCCGGCCCCTTCAACCATACATTTGTTACTTTATTGTCTTTAATTCTGAATTCAACCTCAAGGTTACCCCCTTTTGCCCTTACCTTTATCTTTTGTCTGTCAAAATGTCCTGCCAGAAATGAAGCAATGGCAGACGCTGTAACACCTGTCCCGCAGGCCAGGGTCTCCTCTTCAACACCTCTTTCGAAGGTTCTGACATGTAGCCCGTTATCAACTACCTGTACAAAATTGACATTGGTGCCGTCCGGAGCAAACTTCGGTGACCATCTGAGCGATTTACCCTCCTCATTAACATTGATTTTATCAATATCATCTGAAAAGATCATATAATGAGGAGATCCGGTGTTGACAAAGTAATTGCCGTCAATGATCCCAAATTCGTTGACATCAGCCATCTGCAGACGGACAATATCATCATGCACTTCAGCTTCATGTATTCCATCGAAAGCAAGAAATCTTTGTTTTTCACCGGCAATGCCATGCTTCAATGTAAAATGAGCGGCACATCTGCCGCCGTTACCGCACATTGAACCTAATTTACCGTCAGAATTGAAGTATTTCATTTCATAGTCAACCTTGCTGAAAGATGATATCAATATCAATCCATCGGCACCGATTCCGAACCTGCGATCACATAATTTGTTAACAAGTTTTGACTCGGAAGGATTAAAATTACTGCTCCGATTGTCAATGATAATGAAATCGTTACCGGCACCCTGGTATTTGTTAAACGTTATTGTCATCAATGTTAAAGTGTTGTTAAACTATCTAATTTATTGAGACTCATGACAAAAAATGCATGATCTTTGTAAAACAAAACTATCGGAAAATGGTTATAAAGATATGAATCTTTTACTAAGGCATGATCTTTGAAAACCAGTGAGAATCGAAAACAATTAATTTTAAAAACTATATAGCTATGAAAGGAAAATATTTATTTGGTGGATTAATAATGGCTCTTCTTGGAGCAGCTATTGCATTGTTTGCGTATACATCTATTATTGATAAGCCTGAGGCTACAGTAGTCATGGACAGCTCTAATACGGCAGTGCCTGATGCACAGGCAATACTCACATCCTTCCAGATGCAACCCGGGCAGGTTGATTTTACATATGCCGCTGAGCAAACGGTTCATGCTGTGGTGCATGTCCGTACAAAGACTATGATTGAACAACCGGGAAATCCCATACTTGAATGGTTTTATGGCGATCGTTACAGCGTCCAACCCAGAGAGGTGGCCGGTTATGGATCAGGTGTGATCATCTCTCCTGACGGTTATATAATAACCAACAATCATGTTGTAGAGGATGCCGAAAATATTGAGGTTAAACTTAATGACAACAGGGTCTTCGATGCAGAACTGATAGGACGTGATCCTTCTACTGATATTGCCGTTTTGAAGATAGAAGCAAAAGACCTGTCGTATCTGAAATATGGAGACTCTGATAATCTGAAAATTGGTGAATGGGTGCTTGCTGTGGGTAACCCCTTCAATCTTACATCAACTGTCACAGCAGGAATAGTAAGTGCAAAAGGCAGGAGTCTGGGGCTCCTGAATACCGAGTACAGGATCGAATCCTTTATTCAGACTGATGCTGCCCTGAATGTCGGCAACAGCGGAGGCGCTCTGGTTGATACCAAGGGACTTCTTGTTGGAATAACTTCAGCAATTTATTCTCCCAGCGGCGCTTATGCCGGTAACTCATTCGCCATACCGGTGAGCATAGTAAAAAAGGTGGTTGAGGACCTGAGAGAATTTGGTGAAGTGCAGAGAGCTATTATTGGAGTCAATATTACTGAAGTAACACCGGAAGATGCTGAAAAACAGAATCTCCGTGAAATAAAAGGAGCCAGGATAACAAGAGTCATTGAAGGCGGCTCGGCTGATGATGCAAAACTGAAGGAAAATGATGTGATCATCAAACTGAATGATATTGATATCAATACTGTAGCTGAACTACAGGAACAGGTTGGCCAGCATCGCCCGGGCGATAAGGTCAAAATCACTTATCTCAGGAGCGGAAAAGAGACAACAGTACCTGTTACACTGAAAAATGTTGCAGGCAATACCAGCACAGTCACTGTGGGTATGGGTACCGGTATGATCTTCGGAGCACGATTTGAACCATTGAGTTCCTCCGACAGAAGAACATATAATATTGATAACGGAGCTAAAATATCAGAAATAAACGATGGGCTTTTCAGGGATATGGGCCTGAAGAAGGGAACAATTGTCATCAGGGTTAACGATAAAAAAGTGAATAGTGCTGATGATATACGAAAAGCGACAAGTAACAGCGAACGATCTCTTAAATCGATCGAAGGAATAACCTCTGACGGAAGATTGTTCAGTTACAGGTTCGGATACTAAAATAATAAGTAGTTGCAAGTAGCTGAAATACAAGCGGTTTATAAATAGTCCTATTTGTTGAAAACAATGCATTGATATCTTTGTTAATAGGTAATAAAGTATTATCTTTGCGAAAAATTTTCCCAAGGCATAATGAGACAGTTAAAGATTACCAAATCCATAACAAACAGAGAGAGTGCTTCACTCGACAAATATTTGCAGGAGATTGGTAAAGAAGAGTTGATATCGGTAGATGAGGAGGTTGAACTGGCTCAGCGGATAAAAAAAGGAGACAGAACTGCTCTCGAAAAACTCACCAAAGCAAATTTGCGTTTTGTCGTATCTGTGGCAAAACAATATCAGAATCAAGGACTTAGCCTTCCGGATCTTATTAATGAAGGTAACCTTGGACTGATAAAAGCAGCTGAGAAATTTGATGAAACCAGGGGTTTTAAGTTTATCTCCTATGCTGTATGGTGGATAAGACAATCTATACTCCAGGCACTTGCTGAACAGTCGAGAATAGTAAGATTGCCCCTTAACCAGGTAGGCTCACTAAACAAGATAAATAAGGCTTTTTCAAAGTTTGAACAGGAAAACGAGCGTACTCCTTCACCTGAGGAGCTCGCAGATGTTCTTGAATTGCCCAAGGAGAAGGTAACAGATACTCTTAAGGTATCAGGCCGGCATGTTTCTGTAGATGCTCCATTTATTGAAGGAGAGGACAATAGTCTTCTCGATGTGCTTACGAATACCGATTCCCCTGTTGCTGATAAGCTCCTGATGGATGAATCTCTTTCAAGAGAGATATACAGAGCACTGGCAACACTTACTGAGAGGGAGAGAGATATTATCCGCTTTTTCTTTGGCATAGGCTGCCAGGAAATGACACTTGAAGAGATAGGAGAGAAATTCGGGCTTACAAGGGAAAGAGTACGCCAGATAAAGGAAAAAGCTATAAGAAGATTGAGACATACTTCCAGAAGCAGACTGCTGAAAGGATATTTAGGTTAATCATAACACTGGAATGAAAGTAAAAATGAGCCCCGGGGAGAGGCTCATTTTTTTTGCCTGCTAAAG
>CAZHRV010000210.1:0-5393 GCA_964535035.1 uncultured Rikenellaceae bacterium | reverse complement strand
GAATCGCCACTTCTTCCCCATCCCATGTTAAATGCCTTGTCATTCCGAATGAATCCGACGAAGGAGGATGAATGAGGAATCTCCCTCTGACATTCAGGATGTCTTTTTAAGAAATTGCTTTAGATGTGTATAAAGGGTAGTTCCCCTCCCAGGAGGGGAGCTTGGTGGACGATTCTCCCAGAATCCTTTATATTTCGATTACCAGGATAGTATCTGTTTCATCAATCATCTCCTGGGGTACTGATATCACAATACCGAAGGAATCCTGCTTATATTTCAGCTTTGCCCCGGTTTCAAACAGGGTTATGCTCTTTACTTTTTTCCCGAAATCGGGAATCAAGAGGTTATTATCTTCAGGATTAAGCATGTGAACATATACTTTATTCCCTTTCCGGGTAGTGACACCCCATGATTTTGGAGTTATAGGTCCTCCGTGGGTTCCATAGATTGTTTCCCCGTTTGATTCGAGCCATTTACCTATTTCTTTCAATGTTGAAACAAATTCAGGCTGAATCTTTCCGTTAGGCATCGGACCTACGTTAAGAAGGAAGTTGGAGTTAAAACCTGCTGCTTTGACAAGATACTGTATCAGACTTTTTGTTGATTTGTAGTTTTTATCCTGAAGGTTGAATCCCCACGAGTTATTCATTGTTTCACAAGTTTCAAGAGGAAGAGCTCCGACGCTTTGATCGGGATTAAAACCTGTAGTTTTTTGTCCGGGTAGATCCTTCTCAAACATCTGAAAATCTTCCCCCGGGAAGGGAGCAAGATGATGGTTGCTCCCAACAAGACAAGCTGGCTGAAGGCTGTGTATCAGGCTGTAAGTTTTATCAAGACGCCAGTCGGCATCTCTTTTGTCCCAGAAACCATCAAACCATATACCTCCTATCTCACCATAGTTTGTTAGCAGCTCGCTGAGCTGTCCATCCATGAAATTAAGGTATTTATACCAGTCGCCTTTGTCAGGTCTTCCGGCTGTCTGTCCGGTATTTCCGCGCGGGTAATAGTTATTCTGGTACCAGTCGAGCTGAGAATGGTAGAAGAATAGTTTTATTCCCTCTTTTCTGCACTCATCGGCAAGCATTTTGAGCACATCCTTCTTATAAGGTGTGCGGTCGACAATATCCCAGTCGGTAAGCTTTGAATCGAACATCGCAAAACCGTCATGATGCTTGCTGGTTATGGTTATATATTTCATGCCGGCGGCTTTTGCGATAGTCACCCATTCTTTGGGATTGTAATCAACCGGATTGAAAAAGGCAGGAAGCTTTTCATAGGTCTTTTTATCAATTTGCTGGTTGTTCATTACCCATTCTGCGTCACCAAGGACGCTATATACTCCCCAGTGGATGAATAATCCGAATTTAGCATCCTGCAGCCACTGGCGGTTTTCCAGGTTTTCAGCAGTCGGTGTGTATTTAGTCTGGCTGTTAACAGAAACTGTAATAAATAGAGCTAAGAAAATCAAGACTTTATGTAACATTGTGTGATATTTTGGTTAATAAGTAAATATGAAAAATAATTATTTATTTTCAAGTGAACCAACCTCTTTTTCGACTTCAGTAAGTATCTCACACGATCTTACAAGTTCCCTCATAACTGTATGATCCGGATAAAGAGGCCTGTCAATATCCAGAAATTCTACATGCTTTCTGATGATATCCTTAGCTTTCCGGACTCCCTTTCCGAATTTATATTCTTCCTTCCTGAAATCAAGAGCCTGGGCAGCGGCCATGAATTCTATCCCGAGAATTCCATAAGCATTTTCAAGTATCTGGTTATTTTTTATTGCAGTATTCATTCCCATTGAAACAAAATCCTCCTGGTCAGCTGCGGCAGGTATCGACTGTATAGATGCCGGCATTGACAGGATCCTTTGTTCAACAATCATCATATCGGCAGTATACTGGCTCAGCATCATACCTGAAAACATCCCGGCACCTTTGGTAAGGAAGTCTGGCAGTCCCACACTGAGTGCCCTGTTATTAAGCCTGTTCATCCTTCTTTCCGACATCACACTTACCATTGTAATGCTGGCACCTGCCATATCCATGGGAACACATACGGGTGATCCCTGGAAATTTGCCCCGGAAAGGGTAAGGTTTTTATCAGGGAAGAATATCGGATTGTCGCCGACTCCGTTCAGTTCAATCTCAACCTGACTCCTTGCAAAGGCTAGCATATCGTGAGCAGAACCTATGACCTGGGGTGTTGACCTCATCGAATAAGCATCCTGAACCTTCGATTTCACCTTACCCTCTTTCAGATCACCTCCGGAGATGCATTTATTTATCGCGTTAGCGCTTCTGACAGCCCCTTTGAAACCTCTTACCTCATGAAGGAGCGGGGTATAGGGCTTCATGTTTGCCTTAAGTGCCTCAAGTGACATAGATGCTGCTATTTCTGCCTGTTTGAGCCAGTTATTGGCATCCACAAGCCAGATAGCGCTCATTGCTGTCAGTACATTTGATCCATTAATTGCTGCCAGTCCGTCACGGGCAAGAAGTCCCGGAACAGGAATGCCGGCTTTTTCCATGGCAACTTTGCCATCAAGAAGCTCCCCTTTATAATAAGCCTGACCCTCGCCCATGAGAAGAAGTGCTATTTGTGACATTGGTGCCAGATCACCTGATGCACCTACTGATCCTTTCTGGCACACATATGGAGTGACACCTTTGTTCAGCATTTCCACAAATGTTTCGGTAATTTCAAGACGGTTTCCTGAATTACCATGTGCATGGACGTTAATCCTGCCAAGCATTGCACCTCTGACTGTCTCAATTGCTGCAGGTTCTCCTATACCTGCAGCATGATTGTATACAAGGTATCGCTGAAAGTCTTTTATCTGGTCATCATTCAGAACTATCTCTGAAAATTCTCCGATACCAGTGTTCACACCATACATAATTTCGTGTGCAACAATATTTTTTTCAAGCATTGCGCGGCACTCATTTATTCTCTTGCGGGCATCAGGGTGGAGTTCCACTTTCTGCCCGTATCGTGCCACATTAACAACATCATAGATTGTCAGACCGGATCCTGTTATTATCAGTTTTTCCATATGTGTTATATTTTTAAAAGTATTAATAGCTGTTTACCGTTTTATGGTTTTGATTCTCCGATGAGAGTGATTCTCTTTTAAGAATGATTCTCTTTTAAGAATGATTCTGAATAGAATTATGAAATGGAGATTCTGCCTCCTGATCAGCAAAGTCCTGACCGGTTGATCTTTATCTTATATTCGAGTACCCAGCTGTGATGCATGGAGTAGGTTTATGATATCAAATTTAGAATTTATATTCTAATTGAAAAGTGTAATTTAGCAAAAACATCAAATAAATATGACAATAAAAAACTTGATATTCATTTTTGTGCTTCTTACTTTACTCCTGTTCAACGAGGTCTCAGCTTATGCAAATTATCCCTGTTAACTCCTCATCTGATTTCAAAAGATTTATCAGATTCCCGTACTATCTTTATAAAAATGACAAGGTATGGGTACCGCCATTGCTTGGTGAAGTGTACGGACAGTTCAGTAAAAAGAAAAATCCTTCACTTGAACACATAGATTATAAGCTATATATCCTTAATCAGGATGACAAGATTATTGGACGAGTTGCTGCATTTATCGACACAATTGCTCTTGAAACATGGAAAGAACCAATCGGTTTGTTTGGATACTATGATTGTATTGACAATAAAGAGGCATCAAAAGTTCTCCTGGAAACAGCTGCAGAATGGCTTAAAGGTAAAGAGATGAAGTTTATACGCGGACCCTGGAGCTTTGTTTCCCAGGAATGGGGTCTTGTGATCGAAGGATTCACTCCCTCACCTACAATTATGGCACCATATAATCCAGAGTACTATATTAACCAACTGGAAACATTTAATTTACAGAAAGTTAAGGATCTACTTGTATATTACATATCAGTTGAGGAGGGATATACAATACCCGGCAGGATAATGACACTTACCGATGATGTCAGGAAAAGGTATGATATACGTATACGTCAGGTTGACATGAAACACTATGATGACGAGGTGCTTAAAATAATTGAGCTCTCGAACCTGAGTCTGATTGATAATTGGGGATTTACAAGGGTGACAAGGATAGAAGCTGAGGCAATAGCACGTGACCTTAAGCAAATAATTCAACCCAAAGGTGTTTTGTTTGCTGAAGATAAACATGGCAAACCTGTCGGATTTGCCATAACAATTCCTGATATAAACACTTTGATTAAAAACCTTAAGGGACGACTTCTTCCATTCGGATGGCTAAAATTGCTTATAGGTTTACCCCGGTTGAAAAGATACCGTATGTTTGCTCTTGGGGTAATTCCTGAATACCATGGTAAAGGCATTGACAGCCTCTTATATCGTGCATTATGTGAATCGCTTTACACACCGGGAACATGGATGGAAATAAATTATGTACTTGAAGATAATACCCCGATGAATAACGCCATCAGGAAACTTAATGCAAAACCTTTGCGAAAATACAGGATCTACCAGAAGGGAATAGGATAAATAATGGCGTAAGGGCACAACAGACCAAGGATAAAATATCATAAATTTGATAGAAATAAAAGCTCCTTAATGATTCATCCAGAAAGACTAAACACTTTAAATATCAGAGTCATGAATAAATTGAATTTGGTTTGCTTAATTATTGGCTTATTAATGCTATGCTCTGTTTGCGGACAAAGAAATCCCGAAGGTGCATTTTATACCGGAAAATACCGCAATCTTTTTCTGGAAAACGGCTATTCGGAAAAAGAAATCTCAACCAGGACAGAAAGCGCTTTTCAACAGCTGTTCCATGGAGACTCAGCAACTCAGGCCATTTATTTTGAGGTCGGCCGCAATCAAAATGGACCGCTTGCCTATGTGAGCGATGTCCTGCATAATGATGTCAGAAGCGAAGGGATATCCTACGGCATGATGATAGCTGTTCAGATGGACAGAAAAGCAGAGTTTGATGCTATCTGGAACTGGGCGATGACATATATGTTTGTCAGCTCACCTGAACATCCGTCAGAAGGGTACTTCTCATGGTCACTGAAGCGGGACGGCACTCCAAATGCTGAAACAGCCGCCCCTGACGGTGAAGAATACATGGTGATGTCGCTTTACTTCGCATCAAACCGCTGGGGTGACGGGGAAGGTATATATGACTACAAGGCATGGGCCGACAAAATACTGACTGCCATGAGACATCATCCGATAAAACGCGGTCACACAAAATTCGGACGCAGAGTCGTCGGTCCTATGGTAGAGGAAGATAAATTCATGATCCGGTTTGTTCCCGACAGCGGAAGTTGGGGATTTACAGATCCTTCATATCATCTGCCGGCATTCTATGACCTGTGGGCTCTGTGGGGACCTGAGAAGGA
>CAZHRV010000209.1:0-7390 GCA_964535035.1 uncultured Rikenellaceae bacterium | reverse complement strand
AAATCTATTAATTTTGACAGGATAACACTTAAATTCTGAATCATGAAAAGTATTCCTGCAAATTTTTTAAAAATATTGGCATTAGCCATTATTATTGTTCTCCCTGCATCATGCAGGAAGAAGGACAAACCTGAAAAATTCTCTTTTGCTTTTATTACCGATATTCATTTGCAGCCCGAAAACAACGCTGTAGAAGGATTTCTTGAAGCTATTGATACCATTAACGACCTGAACCCTGATTTTGTAGTTACTGGAGGAGATCTGATAATGGATGCTCTCGGCCAGAGGCATGGCAGGGCGGATTCGCTTTACACTCTTTATCAGGAAACTGTAAAGGCTTTGAAAATGCCGGTTTATAATGCAATGGGTAACCATGAAATATATGGTATCTACAACCGGAGCGGGGCAGATCCGGAAAATCCTGATTATGGCGAGAAGATGTTTGAAAACCGTATCGGGAAATCATATTACAGTTTTGATCACAAGGGATGGAAATTTATAGTATTAAATTCTATCGAGGATACCGGGAAAGACAGTTATATTGGTTGGATCGACAATGACCAGATAGAATGGATAAAAGATGAACTTCAAAAAACCAATCCCTCCATGCCGCTGGCAATTATCACACATATTCCCTTCATTACGGCAAGCACCCAGAAATATCAGGGTGCCACTTTACCCAACGATTCATCAACGGTGATAAGCAACGGCAAGGAAGTACTTGATCTTTTCGCCGGACATAACCTTAAACTGGTTTTGCAGGGGCATCTGCATTTAGTTGAGGATATTTTTATTGACGGTATCCACTTCATAACCGGGGGAGCAATATGTGCAGCGTGGTGGAGAGGCCCCTATCGCGGTGATGAGGAAGGTTTTGTGCTGGTAAAGGTAAAAGGCAGTGAATTCGACTGGGAATTTGTGGATTATAAATGGGAGGTAAAGAAATAAGGTTTAATCCCAATCACTCAATACAGAACAGTCGCATAACGATTGCATCCTTTTTCAGATTTCAGATTAAAAATTCAAACAATGAAAGCTTCGGGCAAAAATGAAATGAATCAGTTCTCCAGCAAAGGATTTGCAGGCAGCTTAAGGAATGCATACACCGGGATAAAGGTGCTGGTAAAATCAGAAAAAAATGCAAGGATACAGATAGTTATTCTGATTCTGGTGGTAATTGCAGGTATAGTATTAAGGATCTCGCCGGCTCAATGGCTTGCCATTGTCCTGGCTTCAGGAATGGTAATAGCAGGCGAATGTTTCAATACTGCCGTTGAATATTTGTCAGATGCGATAACGACGGAATATAATTCAATCATAGAAAAAGCCAAGAACGTGGCTGCGGCAGGTGTGCTGGTTTCAGCAATCGTATCGGTTGTAACTGGTCTGATAATATTCATTCCAGCAATTTTCAGGTTTTTTGACGCGTAAGATTCCCGAAGAAGTTTTCGGAATAACAGAATTCTTAACTTTGGATTGTATTAATCCTTAAAAAATGCTGCTAAAGATGTCACTCCTCGCTCTTTTTGGAATTGCCATGGCGCATTTCGAAGGAGTAGTTGTCGTTTACCTCAGGAAAGCTTTGGGAATGCTTGATTCTGAATCAAATAAAGAATCGATTGAAAAAATTCCGAAACGTTTTCTCAATATCGAGATGACCAGGGAGGCTGCAACAATCATTATGCTGATTGTGATAGCATACCTGGCAGGAACAACATGGATAGAAAGGGGAGTCTTCTTCCTCTGGACATTCGCATTCTGGGATATCTTTTATTATTTATCACTCTATATCGTTATCAAATGGCCGCCGTCACTAAAGGCAATTGATGTACTTTTCCTGATACCGGTTCCCTGGATAGCACCTGTATGGTTCCCTATAGGAGTATCATCCCTGACAATAATTGTGATTCTCCTTTTATTTCTCTTTGGTGTTTTATAGTAAGTAAAAACATTGAATTAAAAGTAACCTGGTTCTGCAACCTTTAATATGATTTTTTGTGTCTTATTTTTTAATAATCCTTTCTAATAAAACAATAAAAACACATAACAAGTTTGATATGAAAACACTAAGATTCCTTTTAATTTTATTAATAGTTGTAGCAATTTCCGGATGTGAAAAAGAAAATGAAGAAAACAATAATAACATCAGCTTTGAAAATATGATCATTGATCATAACTGTACCGACCTTAGCCTTATCCCGGCTGAATGGATCGACTCTGCAAAGGTAAAACTGCATATTGCATACGGACACACCTCGCACGGCAGCCAGCTCACAACAGGAATGACCGGCCTTGTTGATTTTAAAGGAAACGAATATGCCTGGAATAATGGAGGCACTAACGGTGCACTTGATCTCCATGATTATGCAATGTCAGGTGATCTGGGAAATCCTGACAGGACCTCATGGGCTGCCAGGACAAGAACATATCTTGATGCAAATGCCGATGTTAACGTGATCATCTGGTCGTGGTGCGGACAGGTCTCTTCAGCTACGGAGACAGAGATTAACACATATTTGGATCTTATGGTTGATCTTGAATCAGATTATCCGGATGTGATGTTTGTATATATGACAGGACACCTCGACGGCACAGGGCTGGAAGGAAATCTCCATCTCAGGAATGAGCAGATAAGAAATTTCTGCGACGACAATGATAAAATATTATACGATTTTGCGGATATGGAAAGTTATAATCCTGAAAGCACCTATTTTGGAGATAAGAAACCAAATGATGCCTGTGCCTATGATACCAATGGTGACGGAACACTGGATGGGAATTGGGCTACTGAATGGCAGAATTCTCACACCGTCGGGGTTGACTGGTACGAATGTTCCTCAGCACATAGTGAGCCGCTGAATGCAAATCAGAAAGCCTATGCGGCCTGGTGGCTCTGGGCCAGGCTTGCCGGATGGAATAGTAATAAATAATTAATTCTGCTATTTTTGGGATAAATATTTATTCAATTCTTATTTATCCCAATGATAAAATTCAATAATAACTATAAATTTCTATCGGTTTTTCTAATCCTGTCAGTTACAGGTCTTTTTTCAGTAACTACAGCCCAGGATACTAATAACCAGGACACTTTATCAAGACAGCAGCCTTCAAAAAGGCAGCCTGTTTATACTACATCACGCCTGGTAAGCGATAAGCCTGTGATTGACGGCAAGCTTGATGATGCCTGCTGGAAGGTCGGGACATGGGCGGGGGAATACCACCAATGGATCCCGGAAGAGGGCGCAAAGCCGACCTGGCCGACGGAATTCAATATTCAGTACGACGATAAAAACCTCTATGTGGCTTTCCGCGGTTATGACGGCGAACCGGACAAGATTGTACGCATGTCGGGTATCCGCGATGAACAGGTAGGTGATATGATGGGTGTAACTTTTGACAGTTATCGTGATTACAGGACAGGTTTTGAATTTACACTAACAGCCTGGGGCCAGAAATCGGATCTTATTTTGTTCAATCCCATGGACTGGGATTTCAACTGGAATCCCGTATGGAAGGGTAAAACAGGCCTTGAAGATTCAGCCTGGGTGGCGGAAATGGAGATACCTTTAAGCCAGCTGCGCTACAGCAAAAAAGACGAACAGGTATGGGGTATGCATACCTGGCGATGGATATCCAGACTGCAGGAGGAAAGTAACTGGGAAATACAGTCAAAGACAGGGCCGGGGATGCTATATAATTTCGGGGAACTAAGAGGTATAAGAGGTCTTAAAAAATCAAGGAGGCTTGAAATAATGCCCTTCGTTCTCGGGGACCTTAAAACCATGGAGAAGGAACCGGGTAATCCATTCACTGAAAATGGCAGGATATGGGGCGGTAATTTAGGACTTGATGCAAAGATCGGAGTGTCGAGCAACTTCACCATTGATCTTACTGTTAATCCGGATTTCGGACAGGTTGAATCTGATCCCTCAGTAATGAACCTTACTGCATTCGAAACTTTCTATGAAGAAAAACGTCCGTTCTTCCTTGAAGGATTGACTATTTTCAATTATGATTTTGATGATAAGAATCTTTTCTATTCGCGCCGTATCGGCCATTCACCATCACTTACCGTTGA
Organism: uncultured Rikenellaceae bacterium; assembly: GCA_964535035.1. Lineage (GTDB taxonomy): Bacteria > Bacteroidota > Bacteroidia > Bacteroidales > VadinHA17 > LD21. Next base: position 3,312 of record CAZHRV010000209.1, on the reverse strand, counting down.
TCCGAATGATACCTTGTTTGTAAGTACTCCTGACAAGACTTCGATCCTGAGTGCTGTCAAATTCAGCGGGACCACTTCCAAAGGCTTGTCAATAGGACTGATACAAAGTCTGACAGCAAATGAATATGCCAGGCTCAGCGACAGGTACGATAACAGGAGCAAAAGCAAGGTTGAACCGCTTACCAATTACATGGTGGCACGGGTACAAAAAGGTTATAAGGCAGGTAATACAGTAATAGGAGGGATGCTGACCTCGACCAACCGTTTTCTTGAGGAAAAAAGTCTTGAGGTTCTTAATAATGAGGCATATACCGGGGGACTGGATATCCTGCATCACTGGAAAGATAAGGAGTTCTACCTGGATGCAAAATTGCTGGGGAGTTATGTGGGTGGAAGCAAAGAGGCAATTACTGCCTTGCAGGAATCATCAGCCCGGTATTATCAGCGGCCAGGTGCAGATTACCTGGATTATGACTCTTCGAAAACCAGTCTTAGCGGTTTCGGAGGCAAACTAAAAATAGGAAGAGGATCAAAAGGATTATGGAGGTATTCTGCAGATGTGTCGTGGCTTTCTCCGGGATTGGAGCTGAATGACCTGGGTTATATGAATTCATCTGATGAAATAAATCAGGTGAATGAGATTTCTTATTTGATAAATAAGCCTGTTTCCGTATTTCAATCTCTTGAAATTAATCTTGAACAGTTTAATTCCTGGAATTTCAATGGAATATGGCTCGGTTCCGGAGGACACCTCAATTTTAGATCAATGTTTAAGAATAACTGGAGTTTCAATACAAACCTGATCTTTCACTCCCAGGCAGATGATCCCCGGAAGCTGCGAGGAGGTCCTGATATGATAATGCCTTATAATATTATGACATTCGGACATATAATGACTGATCCGGCAAAAAGGCTGATTCTTTTGTTTTCATATAGTTATGAGAGTGCAGGCAATAATTCTGCGAGCAGCTATGAACTTAATCCTTCAGTATCAATCCGCCCTTTTAATTCGTTAAGAATCCGTGTGACAGCTGATTATCAAAAGAATCTGGACAAGCTTCAGTATATTGCTACCAGAGACTTTTTGGCTGAGAAGCGTTATATCCTTGGAACAATTGACCAAACAACTATTGGACTTACCTTCAGGGCAGACCTTAACCTGACACCTGAGTTTTCGATTCAGTATTACGGAAGCCCGTTTGTTTCAAGAGGCAGTTACTCGGAATTCAAGCGAATTACTGATCCCCGGGAAAAGAATTATGAGAACAGGTTTGCTGTCTTTGAAAATCCTCAGCCGACAGGAGATGTCTATGGTCTGGATGAGGACAATGACACGGCACCTGATTATTATATCGGTAATCCTGATTTCAATTTTCACCAGTACCGCTCAAATCTGGTTGCCAGATGGGAATACCGGTTGGGATCATTTATTTATCTTGTATGGTCAAGCGAACGGACAGGCAGAACCAGTCTTTCAAATGCCTCGATTGGAGATTCATACGGTCAGCTGAAAGATGTTTTTCCAAATAATATCCTCCTGATAAAACTAAGTTACTGGTTCTCTTTGTAAGATAATTATCTTTATACGCTGTTTCAGACACCCGGATCAATATACAGGATAGCAGAGGATAATGGTAAGATTATAGGTGATTGCGGAATTTGTATTCGGAAGTAGAATCCTAATCAAGGTCAATTATTTTTCCTTCACCATTTTTCTCAACGATTTCTATTACCGGATTTCCATGGTAATATATATTCCCGGGACCTCTGATAAAAGCCCTGATGTGATCAGAAGCATTTACATTTACCGGCCCTATGGATTCAGTATAAATATCTGCATCCCTGCACTGAAGACTGTCGGCAAACATACCGGAACCATAACGGTTCCACAATAAACAATATGAGGCTTTACCTGTAAAATGGAAATTTCCGAGAGTATTTGCTGAATTGGCAACAATCAACTGATTACAGTTAATTACCAATCTGGCTTCCGTGATTTCTCCAACACCATGATACACAAAACGTTCAGCAACTATTGTATCTCTGTTTGAAATATTTACAGGATCATGTGTCGCAATATGATTCAGACTGCTGAAATGAAGGATAAGCCTGTTTTTATGCGGATTAAAAGAGACTATCTTATGGTCATCAATAACAAGGGTATCATCTACAATAATGGCATCAACAGAGCTTATGTCGTTACTTCCTGTAATTAACAGCCGGTTTGATGAATCCTGGACAAGAATAATATTGTATATGCCGTAAATCCTCACAGCATTGAAATCCTCAAGGAAGATCTCACGTGTTTTTATATCATCGTCAAAAAGGATTTTCTGGCATGAAAAAATAAAAAGTGATAACAGGATAATATATTTAATTGAGCTTTTCATTACAAGTAATATCCCATTCCCAGCTCCATACAATCAGCCTTTCCGAAATGTGATCTTAAGGTTAATCCTGCGGACAAATGATCTGAAAGCATGTATTGTACAGATAATCTGGTATATAGTTTTGTTAGAACAGTATATTTAGAATATACATAGTGCCCGGCCTGAATTCCCATGATCAATTGTTTATACCTTGCTGAATAGGATACATGCAATCCGGCCCGGATAAGGTTCTTAAATTCATCTTCCTGATAACCTTCTTCAACAGCAAGGGCTTCATTTATAGAACCATCAAAAAACAGATCAGCTCCCGCCCCGATCCTTCTTCTATGATTTATCACCCTCTCCAGATTATATGAAAATGAAGAGGTGAAATATTTGTTATCCAGGAGATTATCATAGACCTTTATTCCTGCTGAATAAAAAACAGATTGCTCATATAGTTTCCCGGCCTCTGGAATTTCCGGTTCCTGCATAATAGCAGGATTATTTCCAATAAGGTAATTGAATCCCAGTGAAAGGGTTCCGGCATTGAGACCGTAATTGGGTGATTTTACCTTTCCGTTAGAGAAATGTGTTCCTCCCGCTTCAATAACCAGTTCACTGCGGGGACTTAACTTTATTTTGCTGTCGATGCCGAATCGGAAAAATATATTGGCATGGGTGCTGACAGCACGGTTAATATGATTTTCGGATATATCGAATCTCTTTGTGAGATAAGCTCCGCCCATCGAGATCTGGTAATTCAGTGAGAATTTTTCTGAACGTTTAATAATCGGCATGTTGACAAAACCATATAATGCATGAGCTTTACCGAATACATCATTATTGCCCAGTGTCCAGAACGAATATCCTGCACCGGGTCTTGGATAATTGTATAACTTTTCCCAGAAGTCCTTACCATAAGTGGGGAAGCTTACCGCAA
>CAZHRV010000208.1:0-2071 GCA_964535035.1 uncultured Rikenellaceae bacterium | reverse complement strand
GGGAGGGTCATAGGATTCCTGGTCAGAGGTTCCGGGTGATGAGGCTGCTCCTGACATATCAGCATTGAGGCTCTGTATCCACTGGTACCGGTAGATCCCGTTCCCGTCCGACGGACCTGTATTCAAGGGTATCAGGCCCAGCGGATCCTGGTTGTAACATATTGTTGTGTCTTTCCCCACCAGGTTGCCCGTTATAGCCGGTTGAACTATAATATTAACCCATTTGCTTGTATCGGTGAGGAAAGTGACATCATCTTCAACTATTCTTCTTATCCATAATGTGTCTGTTTCAGGAGCAGGGAACACATAATCTTTTGTATCTGAGCCAGCTATGTTTAAAGGAGACCCGGAAAGGTCATAGCTTTTCTGCCACAGGTAAGTATATGTACCTGAACCACCTACAGGATAAGTCCCGATAATTGGTTCCGGAATAACATTTGAGCATATTGAATCTATCTGATTACCAGTAACTGAAGAAATAATTGAATTAAACAAAAATCCATTTAAAAGAGGGATAAATGTTGTTGAATCAGTACCAGGTAAACCATTAAGTCCTGGTGCACCAGATCTTGTACCTCCAATTCCTCCAGAGACAGTCTTTATTACGTTTGCAGGTAATGGGACATCCGTAGTATTTATATATCCGCCGCCGCCGCCGCCACCTTCTCCTGAATTCCCTGCGTTGTTACCACCATGACCGCCATCGGCAGAAATAGTAATTGCAGATGTTGATGTGTTATCAGAATAACTCTGAAGATAAATTGCTATTGAACCTGCTCCGCCACCGCCTCCTGCTCCAGCATTACCACTTGCAGTACCGGGGAATTCACCTTCGGCAAGTATACTATGTCCATTGCCCATTAATGTATCACATACTAAGAATATCATACCACCCCCGTTACCACCTGAGACTGGAGTCCCAGTTGTATATGTTGATCCACCTCCTCCTCCACCAAGAAACATACCCCCTTTAAGATCCGTTTCCGAGATTGCTTTCCCTTCCCAACCCCCACCAGGTAAGGTTGGTATACAGAGGTTATTTTCACGCCCCCCTTTTGCTCCTGCACCATAATTTGAGCCTCCACCACCACCTGAAAATCTTCCGTTACCGCCACCGCCACCTATAAAATTAGCCCCCTTGCCCTTAGCATATCCTGGATAAACTAAAGGATAAGGAGCTTCATTTGTATCAACTCTAATAGCTAAACCCTCTCCTTTAAAACCTGCATTTACAGAATCAACGTGATAAGATAGTTTATCCCACCTTGTTACGTTTGTATTGATACATATGCCTGGACTACTTTCTGTTTTCCCTCCTTTAAAGCCCTTACCCGTAACATCAATGTTGGCATTCAGTAAGAGTGTTCTGCCAATTATGGCTGCAAGGACACCACCTGTTTTTGTTGTGCTGTCCCATGGCTGGCATGTAAGCTGTCCATCAACAATAGCGAAGTTATATGATGGGACCTTAATTAACTGAATGTCGCCAATAATATCAATTGAATTGTGCACAATATTGTTTCTAAAGACAATAGTATTTGTCCCGTCATCAATAGAAAGAATTGTAAGGAATTCATGCGTCCCGGGTTGACCATACTGTGCTGAACCTACACCATAAGATGAAGGTACACTTTCAATTGCATAAATTCTTACACCTTTCATCTGCATAAGCAATACAGTATCGCCAACGGCAAACTGGTCGAACTGGATTTCGTCATCAATAATTACAAAGTCATCGCCAATGGAGTTGACTCTTGCATACTGATTTATAACACCGCTTATACTAGTTTGTGCAGACAGGTAATTATTAAATCCTGCAACTATTAACAGACTTAATATTAACCACTTGATATTGTGTGACAAACTTGCTGTCATTAAAGCCAAAAATGAACTGCTAATATAACTAAATAATTATATTTATAGTTGCCTATTATCAGACTTTAGGAGTCTCACCGGGTTTTTCAACAGTGTACATCAGGGGAAATTCTATATAAAAAGTCGTTCCTTCCCCGGCCTCCGATTCAAACCATATCCTTCCATTGGCGCCCTCGGCATATTTCTTTGCAATTGA
>CAZHRV010000207.1:0-2071 GCA_964535035.1 uncultured Rikenellaceae bacterium | reverse complement strand
CCAAAGCCGCAGCAATGACGTCTTTCCGGATAATCAACCTGGCTGCCTCCCCAGTCATCAATCATGCCTGCAAGCACGTAAGGATACTCAGCTCCTCCAATACCATGTGCCGGAAAGATCTTTGCATAATGGCAGCCAATGTGATCAACCACTTTAAGAGGTTCACCTGTTTTTTTATTTACCAGTTTAAATTTCGATTTTGCTGCTATCTCCTTCCGGAACTTATAAATAACATCACTGGCATGAACAAGATTTTCAGGTATGGTAAAATCCTTGCCTGTTGCCCGCTTAAGTGCTTCCCGGGTCTTTTGTTCTGTTTCAGGGAAATGCTTCCATGTCTCCAGCATTTCAACATAAATGCCAAATGAAGTGACACAGGAGACAACAAAGTTCTCATATCCGGCTTCGTTCATCAGTGCAAACTGCCTGGCAACCACTGTCATTATGGTTTCCATCGGTATTAATCCCGAATGATACGCAATACCCGTGCAGGTTGTCTGCCTGGCATCATCATAGATGTCTTTACCAAGAACATCTGTTAGGATATTCATAAACAGATTTTCTGCAGCAGGGAAGATATTTTGCCTTATGCAGCTGCGTGCAAAATAATAATGGTCATCAGCAATCTCTTTCTGGTATGCTGCCCATATCTCATTCTTTCTTGGTTTCACTTATATTATGTATTAGTTTTCTATATGATGGTTATTTTTAATAGGATTATGCGATCGTGCAATCGTCTATTTTCAACTCCCTTCAACTCCTTAAGAACCCACCCCAGCCCCTCCGCTATCGCGGAGCAGGCTCTCCCAGGATGGGATATTCAAGATCATCAACATTTATTCATTATAAAGGAACTGCCAGTATTCATCTTTACCGCCCTTAAAATCTTTTTTAAGTTCTTTAGCCTTGGCAGATGAATATTTTTCGATCTTTTCGAACCGCGCTGTTCCGCCTGTTTCATCAAATATTTTTTTCAGGTCATCAAGTGATTCCTTAGCGGTATTGCGAAGAGTTCCGGCCTGATCTTTATTATAGCTTGTGTTCAGTCTTTGCAACATTGATTCCCTGTTCTCTCTCAGCCACTTCCATACCGGTCCTTGCTCCGGATACGTTTCAAGATCTACTTCATCAATATAAACGCAATAGCCATATTGCAGAATATGGTCACCGACAGTCCGTTTTATGGCAAGCTGTTTTCTTCCCTGCTCACTTTCAATAAAAAAACCTTTTTCAATTGATAATCCCCTTAACGCCTGTATAATATAACATGGAACATTTCCTCTAGGACATCTTGTTTTACATGATAAACATTCCCCGCACCTCCATATACTGTCGCCTTTTAAAAGCTTCTCCAATTCTGCTTCATCTCTTTCCTGTACAGTGTTTACAATCTGGCGGGGATCGTAATCACTTACCGCGGCAGCAGGGCAGATGGCAGTACAGATGCCGCAATTTATACATGCATTCAATCCCTCTTTGTAGCGGACATCTTTTTCCAGTTCTTCATATAATGTCGGCATAATATTCCGGTTTTAATGATATTATCTGATATAAAACCTCTTTTCTTGTATAATGTTGCCTTGATAAGTTTCTGCCAGGTGAAGTTGTCTGCAGCATCCATTTTTAATGATATCCAGTCGGCAAGAGCAAAAAAGTTATCCCTACCTGGCAGTAAATACAACTATAAGAACAGGTCTTGGGAGAAACAATATTGTTTATTCCAAGGCTCATCCCAAGTCTTCTTGATGGTACAGGACCAAAGGTTATCATCTTTTTGCCCGTTAATTATTGTTTCAGACTATTACGTATGAAGCTGTTGAATACAACAAAACTGCCTTTTTCAACATTAAGGAATTCCGCCATTACGTCGCATTTAACCATCAGAAGATAAAAGATCCTTTCATCATTTAAAGGAATTAATCCTTCAAGATTACCCTGCCCTTTCGAGATAATAATATCGGCTTTATTGAAATAATGCTGAAACTCACCACTCGATTCCGATGGTATTGTTGAAGGAGCATCATAACCGTTTGAAATAACGTTTACAATCCTGTTAATGCCGGTATATTCG
>CAZHRV010000206.1:0-12926 GCA_964535035.1 uncultured Rikenellaceae bacterium | reverse complement strand
CGATTTTGACCCTATAAGCGGGATTCGGCTCGTATCAGGACTTAACAACCTGCCAAGATGTCTACCATCATACTTAAAGTTTTGTTACTCATTCAAAGAACTTAAACTCTCTGTACCCTTGAGTAACCCAGAGCACACGCCTAAGCCTAACACGGACAATAAGGGCCATTATAGCCAATGGAACTGGCATAATAATTTAATCAGTAGCTTCAATTATTATTTCTTGTTGAGGAGTTTTTAGTCAGGCAATTTTAAATACAATAAACAGAACTAAAGAAATTGGTACAGAAAAATAAACGGAGTCAAAATAAAAGAAGTGATTTCTATGCTCAACATAGCTATCTTAAAATGGGTATTTATAGCCTTCCTGATTGCAACGCCAATTGCGTGGTACTTAATGAATAAGTGGCAACAAAATTTTGCCTATAAAACAAATTTAAGTTGGTGGATTTTCATTTTAGGTGGATTAGGAGTTTCTGTTTTGACACTACTTACTGTCAGCTGGCAAAGCTGGAAGGCTGCGAATATTAATCCGGTCGATTGCTTAAAGGATGAATAAAATATTAAATAACAGAGAATTCTAAATAATTTCTGTTGCTAACACGGACAATGCTGTAAAAGGTGTAAAGAAGTGTATATAAAATATCAGGAGTGTTAATGCATCAATATAAGATCCCTATCGTCTTTTTGACATTGAAAGAAAATGAAAGATGATGCACTATGACTTCAAAAATGCCTTAAGATTTATTAAACAACATCGCGGTTTTTCAGCAATCAACATACTGGGCCTTACAACAGGGATTTTTTGCTGTTTGCTGATCATTCTTTATATACAGTCTGAACTAACCTTCGACAGGTTTCACAAGTATGGAAACAACATATACCGTGTTGTTATGCACCAGCCCGGGAACCGTGTCGTGGGAAGCAGTTCGGACTGGTGGGTTGTATCACCGGCAATACTGAAACCTACCTGGGAAAATGAACTGCCTGAAGTGGATCTTGTAACAAAAACTCAATCCAGGTCTCTGACATTCCGGCATTCAGGCCAGTTAATAGATGAAGAAATACTTTTCGTGGATCCGGAATTCTTTGACATTTTCACATTCCCATTAATTAAGGGAGATAAAAATCAGGCCCTGAGTGATCCTAATACCATCGTTATATCAGGTAAAATGGCCCAAAAGTATTTCGGCGGAGAGGATCCGATAGGCAAAACACTGGCAGTGAATGACGGGAGGCAACTGACAGTTACAGGCATATTAAAGGAAATACCTGAGAATTCTCACCTGCAGTTCGATTTTCTCGTATCATTTAAAACATTAGAGGCGATTTTCGGGCGAAGCTTACTCAATGATAACTGGCTTAATAATTCTTACAAAACCTATCTGACACTAAATGAGAACACTGACCTGACACAATTTGATGCTAAATTAAGAAAATACGACATTGAGGGATTTAATGGCAATACATGGTCATTTCACCTGCAGCCGCTATTTGAAATTCATTTCGACAATCAAATGCAGTACGGAACCGGCGATAAGGGGACAATATTAATTTTCATAACTGTTGGTCTTTTCATTCTGTTTATTGCCAGCTTTAATTACCTTAATTTATATATTTCACACTACAGAACACGTTTGAAAGATGTTTCAATAAGAAAAATTGCCGGAGCTACAAGATATTTGTTGACCCGCCAGTTTTTCAGCGAATCCTTCCTGCTTGTCTTTATTTCCTACCTGATCTCCCTTGCATTGGTCTGGATAGTAGTACCTCTCTTTAGTTCTTTTTTTAGGCAGGTGCTTAATTTTCAGGTAATCTGGAGTTTTTATTTTTTCCTTGCCGGCTTGTTTTTGATAGCCTTGATGGCATTAATCGCCGGTGTATATCCTGCTATATATTTTAGTCGTTTACATTTAATGAATACCTTGAAGGGTGGAATGGCAAAGCTCTCGAAAGAGAGTCAGTATTTCAGGAAGATCATTGTGGTTATCCAGTTTTCTCTCTCTGTGGTACTGATAACGTGTGCGGTTACAATGTTGAAACAACTCAGATTTATCGGAAATAAAGATCCGGGTTATGAGAAGGAGAATATTGTCTGCCTCAGTCTTCTGCGTCTTTACTTTGCAGAAAGCTATAACCTGACAAATCAGATGAAACCACTCAAGCAGGAGTTATTAAGTAATCCCAATATTATTGCAGTTACGGCTTCCACTGGTATACCATGCCAGGTAGGCTGGTCAAACATTCCTGTATGGGATGGTAAGGAAGATGATGATAATCCCTTCTTCTACAGGATGATTGTGGATTATGATTTCTTCGATTTCTACGGGATAAAGCTGACAGATGGCAGGTCGTTTTCAAAGGATTTTGCTACTGATAATGGCAATGCTTACATAATCAACAGGGCAGCTGCAAGAAAAATGGGTTTTCAGTCACCGATAAATGCCAGATTCGGTTTCGACGGTAAACTGGGAACCGTAGTAGGAACAACGGAGGATTTTAACTTTGAATCATTGCATAAACCAGTCACACCACTTGGGATTGGCATAATGGACGAATATTTCTGGCAATATATATCAGTTAAAGTAAAGGATACAGATATTCCGAAAACCCTGGAGTACATTGAAGGTGTATGGAATAAATTTGTGCCTGATTATCCGATGGCTTACAACTTTATAGATGACCTGCAAGGACAGATGTACATGAAAGACCGGCAAATAATAAAAAGTATGAATTACCTTTCACTCCTGGCCCTTTTGATTTCATGCCTGGGGATTTTCGGCCTTATGTCATATACTCTTAAGGAAAGAAGAAAAGAAATAGGAATAAGAAAGGCAATGGGGGCATCAGTCACCCGGCTGGCCGTTCTTCTGATACACGATCTGCTTTTCATCGTATGTATTGCGGCGTTAGCCGGAGGAGTGCTGGGATGGTATTTTTCAACCAACTGGCTGAATAGCTTTGCTTACAGGATCGACTGGGGAATCGACATTATCATCATATCATCTATTATTACGCTTCTTCTGGCAATCACCCCTGTTGGCTTTGTCCTTATCAGATCAATCAGAACAAATCCTGTTGAATCAATACGTTATGAATAATGAAAACAGGGATTGATACATTGGCTGTTATAAATAAACTGAACCGACACTTTGGTTCAGTTTGTAGCATTTTTTAAGTTACAAACGTCATAATAGGAATTAAATAAATTTTTTACAATGACTAAGAATCAATTACATCCTCTGTTATTAATACTATTGATAGTATCCCAGACAATAAGCATTAAAGCTCAAAACAGTATTAATTATTCAGAACTTAATAAAGAATGTGAAGATTTCATTATTAAAAGCATGGAATCGAATAATATAGTTGGAGTTAGCGCTGCAATTATAATTAATGATACTGTTATCTGGAAAAATGGTTTTGGATATGCCGATATAGAAGAGAAGGTTCCTATGACTGTAAATACTATTGTAAATATAGCTTCAGTAACCAAGACTTTTACAGCGCTGTCAGTAATGCAACTTCAGGAAAAGGGATTGCTGGAAATAAATCAACCCTTAATTAAATACTTACCGCAGTTCAATCCCAAAATCAGAGAAGAAGACTTGGAACAGCTTACAATAAAATCTGTTTTAACACATTCCTCAGGTATCCAGACTGATATATTGAAGAACTCTGATTCAGGATCCGGAAAATATACAGATGTGCTGGGATTTATAAATGATACCTATTTATTGTCTCCTCCCGGTTTGGTCGAATCATACTCCAATTCGGGCTATAACATTCTCGGACATCTTATCAAAGAGGTGAGCAGGCAAGATTACTCCGAATATATTCACAAAAATATATTTACGCCGCTTGGGATGAGTAATTCGGGCTTTCTAATGGATTCAATAAAAAACAGAACTAAAGTATATTCCGGAGGGGTAAGTATGCATGAATATGGGTTCAGGGATATTGCATCAGGAGGAATTTATACCAACATCAACGATCTGGTTAAATATGCCAGAGGTTTAATGGATGCATATAATGGGAGAAATTCATTACTGATTAAATCAGCATCAATTCAGGAGATGTTCACCCTTCATCCTGAAAGTGCCATGATAGAATCCAATAAAAAAGGACTGGGATGGTTTATGTTTAAAAATGACTCGGTCTTTGCTGTCACTCATGCAGGAGACGCTGTAACCGGACACGCTGAAATATGTTTGATTCCTGAAAACAATACAGCTGTTATGATTTTAATAAATTCAGCTGAAGGGGAATCTCTGAAAAGAGACTTTTGTTCTGATTTCTTAAGAAAATTTGGAATAAATATTCCCGACATAATTCCTCCCCCGGTTATAAAAGAAATCCATAAGGAAATTAAATTTATAAGCTTGCCTGATAATATTTTAAAAAATCATGCAGGGGATTATTCCCAGGGTTTTTCTTATTTATCTATTTCTGTCGAAGACAGCAACCTGGTAATTATTAGAGATAACAAGCATTACGTATTAAAAGCGCTTTCTAAAAATGAGTTTATACCCTGTGAAAAAGTAGGCCAGGATACCCTGATTGAAAAAAAGAATGAACGATATTGTTTTATCGATAACGGTAATTTTCATATCCTGTTTCATGAAGATGGAAACAATGAATCCCGATTAGGGTATAAACTGAATAAATTTAACACATCAATAATGAGTAAAAAGCTTGGTGTATATGAACATTTTGGTTACCAGTTATTGGTCGGTGACACTAAATTTAAAGGAGCAGAATTGTCACTGGCTGAAAACAGAATATTAATGTTGAAATTAATTGCTTATGATGGTGAATACCCTTTTCCATTGAATGTGATTTCTGATGAATATGCTATTACCAGTGGGCTGGGTACAGGATTTGGATACACAATTAAATTTACAAACAATGATAATTACGATATAATCGATTTTGGGGGTATTACTTTTCGAAAAAAAAATACCAATAACTAGCACGGTCAATGCTATGAAAAGCACAGCCCCGTGTTAACTCAACTTTAAATAAAAATTCCTGAAACGCTCTGTTTATTCTTCCTTATCAGTAGAAATATCGAGCATCTTTCACCTATCTTTAAACCTGGTTAAACCAGTCTGCATTGGCCAGTTTCTTTGAGGAGAATACATGGCAGGCAGAAGGCTGGTCGCCCACATACGAGTCATAATTTGATATTAATTACATAACAGTATGAAAGTAATATTCTTGCATTTTCGATCGCTCTTCACCTTGTTTCTTGGGTGTGTGTTTGTAATAGGATGTTCCCATTCCGTTCAGTATCCCAATACGTATGAGGACGGATTGCCGAGAAGTACTCCCGAGGAACAGGGCGTTCCTTCCGGGACCATTGTCCGGTTCTTTCAGATGATTGAGGAGAAAGGTTATGATGTGCACGGGTTGATGATGATCCGTCATGGAAAGGTGATCGCCGAACACTGGTGGGCGCCATACGCTCCTCAGTATCAGCATGCCATGTATTCGGCCACGAAGACTTTTACCAGCGTCGCCATCGGTTTTGCTGCGCAGGAGGGCCTGTTGAATATCGAGGATAAGGTGATCTCCTTTTTCCCCGATCTGCTTCCCGATACGATTTCACCTCAGCTGGCCGGGCTCTCTGTCAAGCATCTGCTGACCATGTCGGTCGGCCATGTCTCGACCCAATATGCCGGTTCGGGCGAAAGCCAGATCCGTTCGTTCCTGGCGGCTCCATTCGCCCACGAACCGGGTACCTTTTTTGTTTATAACATTACGGCTTCTCACATGCTGTCGCGTATCATTACAAAGGTTAGCGGCCTATCCCTTTATGAGTACCTGAAAACACATCTGTTTGATCCGCTGGGCATTGAGGATGTGATCTGGGAGATGGATAACGACGGCTGTAACATGGGTAACGGCGGTTCGCACATGAAGACTTCAGATCTGGCCAAGATGGGCCTGTTCCTTATTAATAAAGGAAAATGGAACGGACAGCAACTATTGGATCCGGCATGGATCGAGGAGGCTGCATCTCGACATATCATTCAGAATCCTGAACTGACTCCGGAAGAGATCGGGAATGCTGCGGACGATGCTTCACAGGGCTACGGCTATCAGATCTGGTTGGGACGCCATCACTCGTACCGGGCCATCGGCGCACAGAACCAGCTGATTATGGTGATTCCGGAATATGATTTTATCCTCGTTTGCCACAGCGGATTCGGGGATGAGACCGGTCTCAATAATCTGATTTACGATATGCTTCCCTCTATGAGCGACAAGAAACTCAAGGCCGACAAATCGTTCGACCTGAACGCAGCGATTGCAGGCTACGAGATCAAGCGCCCTTTCGAGGGTACCAGCACCACCAGGGTGACAATGAGTACCCGGCGATATCAGATGGATGAGAATGCACCTGGCATCCGTTCCCTCCTGTTTCGCTTCGATGCCTCCGGGAACTGCTATCTGACTTTTATTACGGCCGGTGCTATCCACAACATACCCTTCGGCCTGGACGGCTGGTTGAATGGGATGACCGACCGTACGCTCTCCTTTGCCCGTTCGGTTTATCGCAACACGATGGGAGTCACACCGGTCCGTACTGCCGGTATCTGCACCTGGACAGCCGATAATCAGCTTTCGTCCTACTATCTCTCGATGTTCAATCCAGGCTCTTACGAGACTTTCCGGTTTACGTTCGAGGGTGATCAATTGAAGATGGAGATCGTGGCACCCTCACGGCGCCGTCCGGGTCCTCCGGGCATGCAGCAGCCGGAATCAGTTGGCCTTATCTTTACAGGAAAGAAAATGAAAGACTGATCACGATCCGGAGGTATAATCCGATCAGCCGGATCATATTTTCGGCCGGCCTTCCAGGAACAGGAGTATGGATGGCTGAAAACCTGAAGACACTTAAACTGAATGATGTTACTCCGCTACCTCCTGTCAGGGACAACAGCGATTGGGAAAACACAAAGACTCCTGCATATAGCCGGTAAAAAAGTACTGTAGAATATGCCGAGACTTATGGAGCAATATGACTTCCAATCTCAATCTCAGGGCTCTTACAGTAAAAAATACGTATTACCTGTCCGCTGCAAAATGGATGAGGAATAAGGGCTTTAGTTCAACATTAATATAAAAATAAGTTCAAATAATATTTGAACTCTTATCTCCGTTTATTATCTGCGAACAACCTGATCGGATTTTTTACGCAGGATCGCATTCTGTGGAATATATTTATAACGGAACCTGTCTATAGTAAAAACCGATCTCAGACAAACTAAAATACCGAACTAACTATGAAACTTCCATGTTTATCAAACACAAACAAGCATGAATGTAATTTACAAACATGGAGGTTCCATCTGGCCATTAAAAACATAATTATAAACACATGAAATACCAACATTATTTTTCATATAAATTCTATATAGTAATACTATGTATCTTATTAGTCCTGATTACCTGCAGGAAGGATGAAGAAGTTATTTTAGAATTTACAGTAACCACCCGTTCAGCAACAAACATTGGTCAGGGCTGGGCAACATTAAATGGCTCCGTAAATGCTGATAATAAAGTCTGTAAAATCAGTTTTGAATATGATACCTCCACTGCCTATACATATTCAATAAGTGGCATACCCGATACCGTTAGCAGTGACACAACCGAGACTATCTGGGCAAATTTATCAGGATTGAGTCCTGAAACCGAATATTATTTCAGGCTTAAAACAGAATATGCAGGCGGAACAGAATACGGGGATGATATGACATTTATAACAACCGGCTTAAGCAGTATCGATATAGATTTCAATCCTGATCTGGTTTATGGAACTGTGACTGATATTGACGGGAACATATATAAGACAATTATAATCGGATCACAGACATGGATGGCTGAAAACCTGAAAGTAACCAGGTTAAACGATGGGACTTTAATTCCTTTTGTACCGGTTACAACAACCTGGTCTGCATTATCAACACCGGGTTATTGCTGGTATAATAATGATTCGATAGCATACGGGGCGCTTTACAACTGTTATACTGTAGATTCAAATGATCTTTGCCCACAGGGATGGCATGTTCCTGACAGTGAAGAATGGTCAGTAATGATCAATTTTCTTGGCGGTGAAAATATTGCCGGGGGTAAATTAAAGGAAACAGGTACAACACACTGGAGTGTTCCAAACTTTGGTGCGACAAATGAATCCGGTTTTACAGCCCTTGCAGGAGGCTATCGTAGTTCAGCCGGTGTATATAAAAGTATTCAGCAAAAAGGATTCTTGTGGTCTTCCACTGAACATACTTCTGACCATGCTTATTACTATATTATGAGCTACAGTTATAGTAATATCGATATGAATAACAGCAATAAGAAAAATGCCTTTTCAGTAAGATGTGTTAAAGATAATTGACAGTCATACTGAGCTCAAATTTATTAAAACAAATATACCGGATCAGGAAAACGTAATGTATTGTTATAAACTTCAATCTGCAATTCGTAACATGTGACTTGGGATGATTATTATCCGAATACTTTCATAGCCGAGAAAGGTTCCCCTGTTCATTTTTATTCTATTTAAATAATAACTTTAAAATATAATTCCTATTCAGTGGGATTGTATAACATATTCCACGAAAAGGAAATGTGAATCGGCCACATAGTTAGCAACAGATTTATTCAGCAGGATAAATTTAATATGGATTTGACTGATTTTCAAATCTAATTGTTGACCCACCAGGTTTCGAACCTGGACTCTTCAGAACCAAAATCTGACGTGTTACCAATTACACCATGGGTCAATAAAATGTCATCAGACGCTGCAAAATTATAAAAATTTTTGATTGTGACAGCCCTCAGACGCTGAGGCAGCAGTATGAGATGATGTGCAGTTTATCAGGGTACATTCCGGTTGAAAAGCGTGGGCTCGGATTCTTCCCATAATGTAGGATGCTCTTCTTCAAATCTTTTAAGGATGTATTTCATAACTGTCTCCCGTAAGAATTCAGACTTGTTTCTTATTCTGTAACGGTTGCAGTAAATGCCCAGAGCCTTCATTTCCCTGTTGTTCAGCATTACCGAGAGCCTGTTGGTCCTCTTTAACCGTTCCTCCTTATGTACCGAATGCCTCAATGGTAGTGGTTACCTGATTATCAGGCTAAATTAAAAAAACTGTTTATTCCGCCGGAATACCGGATATAACAGTTTTTTAACAGAAAAAATCAGCTTGATCGTAGTCGGCTGATTATCTGATTAATAGCATATTGACAACTTTATCTTTTACACCCCCACCTCCTTTTAATCCCCCCCTTGGGGGGAGATGTCGCGAAGCGACAGAAGGGGTCTCTCCCCTTGGGGGGAGATCCCGCTTTAGCGGGAGAGGGGGTTTTTCCGTTACGCCGTTAGGCCCTTAAGCCTTTATGCCTTATTAGCACTCCCAAGAACATTTATAACCTTATGCTTATAAAGTTCTTTCAGCTTATCACGGGCAGGGCCAAGGTATTTACGCGGATCGAATTCGCCGGGTTCTTCAACAAAAACCTTCCGTATGGCAGCTGTCATTGCAAGCCTGCCATCGCTGTCAATATTTATCTTGCAGACTGCTGACTTGGCAGCTTTTCGAAGCTGATCCTCAGAGACACCGGCAGTGTTTTCCATCTTGCCGCCATATTTGTTTATCTCAGCTACAATATCCTGTGGTACCGAAGAGGCACCGTGAAGAACTATAGGGAAACCCGGAATCCGTTTTTCACACTCTTCAAGAATGTCAAAGCGAAGGGGCGGCGGAAGCTCGCCCGGCTTTACCTTGAATTTAAATGCCCCGTGCGAGGTGCCAATAGAAATAGCCAGCGAGTCAACGCCTGTCTTTTTAACAAAGTCCTCAACCTCTTCAGGTCTGGTATATGATGTATGATCAGATGATACTTCATCCTCAATACCAGCCAGAACACCCAGTTCGCCTTCTACAGTCACATCATACTGATGGGCAAATTCAACAACCTGTCTGGTCAGTTTTACGTTTTCGTCATAAGATAAATGCGACCCGTCGATCATTACAGAGGAAAAACCGGTTTCGATACATGACTTACATGTTTCAAATGAATCGCCATGATCGAGATGCAATACAATGGGAATCGGATAGCCGAGCTCTTTTGCATACTCTACTGCTCCCTTGGCAAGATACTGAAGCAGAGTCTGATTGGCATATTTACGTGCACCCTTTGATACCTGCAGAATAACCGGAGATTTTGTCTCCACACAGGCACTGATAATTGCCTGCATCTGTTCGAGATTATTGAAATTGAATGCCGGAATAGCATATCCGCCCTTCACTGCACCCTTAAACAACTCTCTCGAATTCACTAATCCTAGTTCCTTATAATGTAACATAATTCGTTGTTTTAAATGACCACACAAGATAGTTATTTTAGGATCAGGGACAAAAATATCCGATAACTATTCCGCAATCTTTCTCCGTTTCCAATTATATCCCGGAAACTTATATTCTCTTTTTTTTACTCGTATTAAGATAATTTCTATCTTCGTAAGCTGATTTTAAAATTTAACTGTACTGATAATATCACATTTATGCAGCATCCCCGGTTTGTTCACGTATTTTTATACGAATATTCCTAATTATCCTGTTAATTCAAGCAAATTGAAATGAAAAAACTCCTGTTATACATATCTGCTTTTTTATTTGTGTTTACTTTTTCACGGGGAATGATCTGTTCCCAGGAAAAATTATGGACTCTCCAGGAGTGTATCCATTATGCCATTGACAATAATATCCAGATCAAGCAGCAGGTACTCCAGACCAGGTACCAGGAGAATACACTGGAACAATCAAAGCTTAATCTGCTGCCTACTATTAATGGACAGGCATCACATAATTACTCTTTTAACCGTACTCTGGACCAGACAACATATCAGTATGTTGATCAGAACGGACAATCGAACCAGTTTTATATTGGAGGCAGTCTTAACCTTTTTAACGGCCTTCAGAATTATAATACGATCCGCAGAAATAAGTACCAGCTGATGGCAAGCGAACAGGATCTTCAGAGCATCAAGGATAACATATCGCTTAATATCGCTCTTGCTTATCTCCAGATACTGCTTAATAATGAGCTGGTTACAGCCACAGACAACCAGCTACAGATAACTCTTCAACAAATTGAAAAGACCAGGAAGATGTATGATGCCGGAAGTGTTGCAAAGGGAAATCTCCTTCAGATTGAAGCTCAGGCTGCCAGTGAGGAACTGCAGCTTATCAACCTTAAGAATCAGCTCGACATTTCATACCTGACAATCACGCAGATGCTTGAGCTTGAAACACCTGAGGGATTCCGGATCGTTGCTCCGCAGATTTCCATCGACACCAATACAGTTATAACCGGGAAAGTAGATGAAATTTTTTTACAGGCACAGGGATTGAGACCTGAAATAAAAAGTGCTGAACTGAATCTGAATGCAAGTGAACTTGATCTTAAAATTGCACAGGGGGGAAGAAGCCCCAGGATCTCGATGAGTCACTCTGTCAGCACAATGTATTCCAACATAAGAGAAAAAATACTCAGCATTGATCCGTTAACAGGTCCCGTTTATGGAGAATATCCTTTTTCTGAACAATTTAACGATAATTTAAATTATGGCATTGGCTTTACACTGAATGTCCCGATACTCAATGGCTGGCAGGTAAATAAGAATATTGCAAACTCAAAAATCAATATAGATAACTATCGCTATACTCTTGAAGGAGAAAAGAAAAGACTCTACAAGAATATCCAGCAGGCTTATGCCGATGCTGTTGCTGCTCTTAAAAAATACAGCGCCAGTATCAAGGCAGTAACATCAATGGAAGAATCATTCAGGTATACCGAACAGAAATTTAATGTAGGCATGGTTACTCCCGTGGATTATAATGCCGCCAAAACACAGCTTTTAAATGCACAGTCAGATATGTCGCAGGCAAAATATGAATTTATCTTCAAAACCAAAGTCCTTGATTTCTACAAGGGCTTGCCGCTTAATTTAAACCAGTAAATCCACCTTTTAAGTAATAATAGAATGAAAAACAATAAGATACTTAAGATACTGATTATCGTTGTCGTAGTCCTGTTAATTTTCGCGTTCGTAGGTAAAAAAGCCGGTTGGTTCGGTAAGGCTGTTACTGTTAAGGTAGCAGTTGAATATGCCGAAAAAAGGATGATCACCGAAACGATTACCGCCAATGGCAGGATACAACCCGAAAAAGAAGTTAAGATCACTCCTGATGTATCGGGTGAGATCATTGAGCTTAATGTAATAGAGGGTGATTTCGTGGAAGCAGGCCAGCTGCTTCTCCGGATAAAGCCTGATGTTTATATTTCTCAGCGTGACCGTACCGCCGCAGCATTAAGCTCTGCCCGGGCACGTCTTGCCCAGGTTGAAGCACAGTTCAAACAGTCGGATTTATCCTTCAACAGAACAAAACAGTTATATGAGGAACAAACAATTTCCAAATCGGAATATGAGCAGGCAGAAGCCTCTTATAATGTGGCAAAAGCCGAGGTAGATGCGGCAAAGTTTTCCATCACCAGTGCCGAGGCATCACTGAAGGAGGCTAATGAAAACCTTATTAAAACATCTATTTATGCTCCAATGTCAGGGACTGTATCGATGCTCCTGGTAGAACTTGGTGAAAGAGTGGCTGGAACAAACCTTATGGCCGGAACAGATATTCTCCGTGTTGCTGATCTCACTCGCATGGAGGCACAGGTCGAGGTGAACGAAAATGATATCGTAAGGGTTAGTATGGGAGATACTGCAATTATTGAAGTTGATGCATACCTCGATGAAAAATTCAAAGGTGTGGTCACTGAAATTGCCAACTCAGCCAAAACAACCGGAGTGTCGGCAGACCAGGTAACGAATTTTGATGTTAAGATCCT
>CAZHRV010000205.1:0-5999 GCA_964535035.1 uncultured Rikenellaceae bacterium | reverse complement strand
TGTCGCAAATCATAAATTATATATTTTCTCACCTTCTCCCATTCACCCATTCTCCCCTTCACCCCCTCTCGCCCTCCCGCCATCCATCGTCCTCCGTAGCCTTGGCGAAGAAGGATCTCCCCCTCATTCTTCTTCGTCCCATCTTCCTCGCCATTAATCAAATAATTTAGGTTTAACTTGCTTTTAACAAAAAAATAAAATATCTTTTGTAGGTTATTACTAAAGTCTGATTGAGATGAAAAAAATATTTCTGAAGATACAGGTTTCTATATTTTTCATGTCTTTTTTATCCATTGGGATATATTCACAACCTTTTAATGATTCGGAGATATCAATTACAGGTATCAGGGATGGTTCAATGTCCTGGGGTGATTATGATAATGACGGGGACCTGGATATTTTCATATGTGGTGACTCTTCTTCTGTAAAAATCTCACATATAATCAGGAACGACGGACTTGGTGTATTCACTCCCCAATATAAAGTAAAACTGGCCGGAGTCATATATGGTTCAATTGCGCTTGGGGATTATGACCAGGATGGGGATCTTGATTTGTTATTAACAGGATATGATGCTGCTTATAAAAAGATATCAAAAATTTACCGGAACGATACAGGCACCTTTATTGATGTTAGCGCAGAACTTGCCGGAGTTGGTTTTAATAGTTCGGTCGCATGGGAGGATTATGACAATGATGGAGATCTGGACATTTTGCTTACCGGAAGCTCAAGCTCAGATTATATCTCTAAAATTTACACCAATAATGGCAATGGTACATTTTCTGAAGAACTAAATATATCACTTCCGGGAGTTCAGTATGGATCGGTAGCATGGGGCGATTATAATAACGACAATCATTCTGATTTCATTTTAACAGGTGTAATTAACGAGGGCACTATTATCTCGAAAATTTATAACAACAACGGAAACAAAACTTTTTCCGAAAGAACTGATATCATATTGCCCGGGGTAATGAGGGGTAGAGCGGAATGGGGTGACTATGATAATGATGGAGACCTTGATTTATTGCTGACTGGCTGGTTGGGCTCAGGTCTGGGTCAGATCTCCAGGATTTATCGTAACGAAAACAACACATTCACTGACATTAATGCAGGACTGACAGGCCTTTCGTATAGTGCTGCAGCCTGGGGTGATTATGACAATGATGGTGACCTGGATGTTTTACTGACCGGATCACCGGGATCAGGTTCAGTTTCATTGATCTACCGGAATGACAATGGCACTTTTAATGATATAAGCGCTGGATTAGCTACCGGTGTCTCCTCCGGTTGTGCAGCATGGGGTGATTATGATCTTGATGGTGATCTGGATATATTATTATCAGGCTATTCAGGTTCAGTAAGGTTTACTAAAATCTATCGTAACGATGCCACGGTTAAAAACACAAAACCCGCCGTTCCTGCAGGTTTGCTTTCAGTAATAAATAACAGCACGGTTTTTTTAAAATGGGATAAAACCACAGATACCCAGACCCCTCAGAACGGATTGAGCTACAATTTATATATCTACGAATCAGGTCAGACCACGTATAAACAACCGCCCCATGCATTCAGGCAAAGTCACGCATTGAACGGAAGAAGGCTGATAGCTGAAATTGGTAATATCCTCTGGAGTTCGGGAGGATATCCCGTTAACAATTTACCACCGCTTAAAACTTATTACTGGTCTGTACAGGCAATTGATGGAGGACTGGCTGGAAGCAGTTTTGCGACTGAAAAGAGTTTTGTGATGCCGCTTTATACTCCGACAGTCCAGTCAAGCAGCTTAGTTTTCTCAGCCATACTGGCAAATCAGGCTGCAGTAACATGGTCAACAGGTGGAGGAACAAATCGTGCAGTTTTTATCAAAGCCGGAGGAACAGGTCCTGCTGATCCTGTAGATAATACAACTTATGCAATCAGCAGCCTGACACCGGGCGGATGGAAATGTGTATATAACGGAACTTCAAACAATGCCATTATTACAGGATTAACACCTGACATTGATTATTCAGTTCATGTCTGTGAATATAACGGTATTCCCGGAAGCGAAAAATACCTGAAATCAGTGGCTTTTAAGAATCCATCGATAATCAATACGGTTTTCTCCGAACAAACCGGTATACCCCTGCCAGGTTCACAGACTAGTTCTGTTGTGTGGGGTGATTATGATAATGACAATGATCTGGATATTTTCTTTTCTGCTTTGGAGAAAATTTATAATGGAACCTCTTTTACTGAAATAAATCAACTTAATCTGAATATAGTTCCTCCAATTATTGGTGCCGCTGCCTGGGGCGATTATGATAACGACGGAGACCTTGATTTATTGATGGACGGAGCATACTATAAGGGTGGCGGAGCAGGCATATTTACTAATAACGGTGATAAGACTTTTTCAAATCAGAATATTTATGTACCTGCTTTATCGGAACCATCAGTTGCCTGGGGCGATTATGATAACGATGGTAATCAGGATATTTTACTTACCGGATCCGGCACTCTGAAATATGCCGGGATCTACAGGAATAATGGGAATAAAACATTCAGTGAACAAACAGGAATCTCATTGCATGGTGTTGACAGAAGTTCAGTGGCCTGGGGCGATTACGATAATGATAATGACCTTGATATACTATTGACAGGTTGTGACGACAACAGTAATAAAGTTTCTAAAATCTACCGTAATGAATTAAATAATTACTTTGCCGAGCAAACACAGACTACACTGAGAGGAGTAGAATATGGTTCTGTTGCATGGGGTGATTATGATAATGACGGTGATCTTGATATTCTTCTTACTGGGCAGGAAGCAAATGAATACAGAATCTCCTTAATTTATCGGAATGATGGAAACTCATCATTTACTGAACAATCCGGAATTACCTTACCTGGAGTTTATTATGGTTCCGGTTCCTGGGGAGATTATGATAATGATGGCAATCTCGATATTTTATTGACCGGGACTTGTTCTGACGGAACCTTAATATCGAAGATCTTCCGGAATAATGGAAATAACAGCTTTTCGGAAAAAACAGGTATTCAGCTAACAGGGGTTTACATGAGCTCAGTTTCTTGGGCTGACTGTGATAATGATTCTGACCTGGATATTCTTATTACCGGTCAGGATGCAAGTAGCGCAAAAATTGCAAAATTATATAGAAATAATTCCCTGAAAATCAACAATATTCCTTTTGCACCTTCAAATTTGAGTTATAATGTTCTGCCAAATGCAAAATTATTATTGAAATGGAATGGCGTTCGTACAGATGAAACATCATCAAAATCCCTTTCGTATAATGTCAGAATCGGGAGAAAAAGCGGAGGTATGAACTTTGTCTCACCTCAGTCTGCTTCAGGAGGATTCAGAAAGATCCCGGAAATGGGAAACGCCCAGCTTGATACTACCTTCGTTTTCAGTTACCGGTGGGATACCCTTTACTATGCAAGCGTACAGGCAATTGATAATTCATTTAAAGGCAGTCCTTTTTCGAATGAAATACAGGTGAAAATAACTCCGGTCCAGCCATCAAACCTGGTTGGCATAAATAAAACCAGTACCTCTATTCTTTTAAAATGGGAGCGGGGGAATGGCAATCGTTGCATCCTTTTTGCAAAGGAAGGGACTACGGGATTGGCTTATCCGCAGAATCTGACCACATATTTTGCCAATCCTATTTTTGCTGAAGGCTCTCCTGTCGGGACAACCGGATGGTATTGCATCTACAAAGGTGAAGCTGACTCTGTCGAGATTTCAGGACTTAATCCTTCCAAGAACTATAGGATACATGCAATTGAATTCCAGGGCGCATCAGGATCAGAAATATATGCCAGTGTTGTTTCAGGAGACAATATAGGTACTTTCAGTACTTCACTGTTTACTGAACAACAGGGTTTGGGTCTCTCTAACGTAGGTTCAAGCTCTCTTGCCTGGGGAGATTATGATAATGACGGAGACCTGGATATCCTGCTGACAGGAGCAGTCATTGACCAGGTATATGGCCCATATCCGGTTTCTGGATTATTCACGAACAATGGAAATAATACGTTTTCGAAACAAACTTCCCTGACATTGCCTGATGTATATTCGGGATCATCTTCATGGGCCGATTATGACAATGACGGTTACCTTGATATACTTATAAGCGGTGATAAGGATCTGTCCTTGGTTACACAAATATTCAGAAATAATAATGGAATTGATTTTTCGGAACAAACGCAGACATTATTACCGCAGGTGTGTTACAGCTCTATGGCATGGGCTGATTATGACAATGATGATGATATTGACCTTTTAGTGACAGGTGCGACTTCTTTGAATACGAGCAGAGACCCGGTTTCAAAACTTTATAGAAACGATGGCGGCGGAATTTTTGAAGAACAATGGTGGGTCCCTTTGGCCCAGGTATATCACAGCTCAGTTGACTGGGGTGATTACGATAAGGATGGTTATGTAGACATCCTTTTAACTGGTGCTACAGGTAGTTACAATGATTATCAGCCGGTTTCAAAGGTTTACCATAATAATGGGGACAGTACTTTCAACGAGATGCAAAGTATTTCTCTTACCGGTGTTTATGAAGGCTCAGTTGAATGGATAGATTTTGATAATGACAGCGACCTGGATATATTCCTGTGTGGTGCCACTTCATCAGTCTATTCAGATCAACAACCAGTGACAAAAATTTATATGAACAATGATGATGGAACATTTACAGAACGGACAGATATAGTTTTTAAAGGAGTATACAACAGTTCATCTGCATGGGGTGATTTCGACAATGATGGTGATCTCGATCTGTTAATTAGCGGTAGTACTCTGCCTTCCAGTCGTTTCTCAGCAATTTACAAAAATGAAGGAGACAACGGATTCATTGAACAGAAAGATATTTCGCTGCTGAATCTTGGAGGAAGCTCAGTAAGCTGGGCCGATTATGATAATGATGGCGATCTCGATTTTTTCCTGTCTGGATTTGATGCGAACGATAATGCTTTTACCGTGATCTATAGAAACAATTCTGTCATGATGGCAAGCTCCATCCCACCGAACAGAAAACCTGCAGCTCCAATCTCTTTAAAAAGCGAAATCACCCCCAATAATGTCAGATTAACCTGGTCTCCGGTCACCGGCGATGAAACTCCATTCAGAACGATGAGCTATAATATCCGATGGAGATTAAATACTGATACGTTATGGCATTTTGCCCCGCATTCTGCTACGCACGGATACAGAAGGGTGGTTGCCTTAGGTAATGTCCAACTGAATAAATTTTATGACCTGAAAGAATGGCCTGTTGGTACATGGGAATGGCAGGTCCAGGCTGTTGATCAAGGATATGCTGGAGGTGAATGGTCAGCAATTGATTCATTCGAAGTCAAAAATGTACAGGCATTCTTTAAAACCGATACTGTCTGTCTGGGGCTACCTACTCATTTTACTGATCAATCTGTCCCTGCCGATGGAATAGCTTCCTGGAAATGGGATTTCAAAGACGGAACAATTTCATCTGATCAAAATCCGGTTCATACTTATTCAACAAGCGGCACCTATAACGTAAAACTTGTCATTACAGATAACGGAGGATCTAAAGATTCTCTCATACAGGCTGTGACGGTACTGCCTCGTCCGATAAGCGGCTTTTCTGCTCCCGATGTATGTCAGGGCATACCTGTAACTGCTACAAATACAACTGACCATAACGATCTCACAATCAGTTCCTGGCACTGGGATTTTGGTGATGGGAGTATTCCCTCTGATGACCAGCAACCAGCTCCTCACGGATACCTTAATGCAGGGGATTATGAGATAAAATTGAAAGCAACAGCTTCAAACGGCTGTGCCGATTATATAACAAACATTGTTTCTGTCGGTGCTTATCCTGTTGCAGAGATTACTGCCAATTCTCCTATGACTTTCTGTTCAGGAGATAGTGTAACACTTTCTGTATCTTATAATAACAACTTTGTCTACCAGTGGAAATCGGAGGGTACAGGTATCA
>CAZHRV010000204.1:0-3721 GCA_964535035.1 uncultured Rikenellaceae bacterium | reverse complement strand
TGTATATTTTTTTACGGATATTTTTAATTCAAAAAATAACTGGTCATCGTTAATTTCAGTCAAGGAATAATCAATTCTGTTTCTCGATTTCAATTTCATAAATATGAATCCGAGCCCGGCTCCTGCTCCGTTATCACTTATCCTGGTCTCTTGGTTCAGTATTTTTTCATGAAGAAGCTGTAATTCATCCTTCTCCATATTGTTAACCTTATCCAGCCTTTTGACAATCACATCTTTCTTTTCCTGTGCAATAGGATTTCCGGCATTAACGACTATTGTATCATCGCATTCCTCCACTCTAATAAATGGCTGCCTGATTTGATTATCCAAATTATCTTTCAAGGTATGTTTTGAAATATTTTCAAGACATTCAACAAGGATGGCATAAACCCTTTTACCTGAAGTCTTGTCCAGGCTGGCATACTCTTTTGTACTCTTCAGGTTCTTGAGCAGGTGATCAATCACTTTCTGATCAACAGGACCTGTATAATCCAGAAAAATTTTTCTCTGTAACAATTATTTTATAACTTGATATAGTTTAAACAAATATAAACCTTTATAATAAATATGGCTTCAAAGATAATTCCATTTATCTTTTGAACGAATAATTAGTAATAAATAATATGAGTGAAACAATACTTGATGCTTTGATCCGGCTCTTCGCATTAATAGCCGATATTCATGATGAAACAGTCATTACAAGCAGGGAGAGGGACATCGTAAGGATATTCCTTGAGCGCCACCTTAATAATGAGCAGGTATTAAGGTATATGGAACAGTTCGATGAGTACCTTGGAATATATAATTCGGAAAACATTGCCAAAGGTAGTATTAAGGACAGGAAGCGTGTTTCACTTAACGCAATGAGAATACTGGCAATATGTGAAAAGATAAATGAAGAACTGCACCAGGACCAGAAAATGTATGTGCTCATACAGCTTATGGACTTTATATCCCTTGGAGAGGAAATAACAGAAAACGAGCTTGATTTCCTTCAAACTGTTTCCGATGCTTTCAATATTCCGGCAGCCGAATACCTTAATATTCAAAGCTTTATAATGAAGGGCTTCCGTGATGTGAAAGAGAAAAACAGGCTCCTTGTTATGGATAACAAAAAAAGTGCGGGATCGGAAGAAATAAAGCACATAATAAATGAAAAACTCAGGGGGATAATTACATTCCTGAACATTGCAAGCACTAACACCCACATTCTAAGATATAGAGGTAACGAAGATCTTTACCTGAACGGACAGAATATTTCCCCGGATCAAACCTATATTTTTGACCGTGGTTCCACTATCCGGGGTTCAGGTATCAAGACAATTTATTATTCCGCCATATGCAGCCGGATATCCGAAGCAGACTTTAAATGCAGGATCTCTATTGACGCAGAAAATGTAACTTTTAAATTCCGCAACAGCGAAAGTGGCATTCATAACCTCGGTTTTCATGGTGAATCCGGCGAACTAATAGGTATCCTGGGAGGAAGTGGTGTTGGCAAATCAACCACCTTAAGCATTCTCAACGGGACATTAAAACCACAGGAGGGGAAAGTACTTATAAACGGTTATGATCTTTATGATGAGAAAGAAAAGGGAAATCTTAAGGGAGCGATTGGATTTGTCCCTCAGGATGATCTCCTGATAGAAGAGCTTACAGTATATCAGAACATTTATTATAATGCGAAAATGTGTCTCAATAATCTTCATGAATCTGAATTGGTTGAGGCTGTCGATAAAATTCTGAACGATTTTAATCTTGAGGAGATAAAAGATCTGAAAGTAGGTAATCCTTTAAAGAAGATCATAAGCGGGGGCCAGAGAAAAAGAGTCAACATAGCACTTGAGTTGCTTCGTGAACCGACGATTCTTTTTGTTGATGAGCCAACATCAGGACTCTCCTCTGTAGATTCGGAAGCTGTCATGAACCTGCTTAAGGAACAGACTTATAAAGGTAAACTTGTGATCATCAACATACATCAACCGGCTTCGGAAACATACAAAATGTTCGATAAAATAATGATAATTGACAGGGGTGGATACCAGGTATATTTTGGAAACCCAACTGAGGCAATTGTATA
Organism: uncultured Rikenellaceae bacterium; assembly: GCA_964535035.1. Taxonomy (GTDB): domain Bacteria; phylum Bacteroidota; class Bacteroidia; order Bacteroidales; family VadinHA17; genus LD21. The sequence continues at coordinate 1,641 of CAZHRV010000204.1, read as the reverse complement.
TTTTAAAACCGTTAGCAAACATGCAAATCCAGATGAGGATCAATGTATTAAATGCGGAAATGTTGATACTGATCAGATACTCCGGATTATTGAAAGAAAAGTAGTTGATGAACACGGGAGACCAACACGCACAAGAAAAGTCACACCGAAAGAATGGGCCGAAAAATACAGGCAGAGTCCTACTGGTAAAATCTCTAAAACCATCCACGAAAAGCAGAACCTGCCGGAGAACAACTATAACATTCCAGGCCTCGTTAAACAGTCAGTAATATTCTTTATACGTGATTTCCTGTCAAAAGTGGCCGATAAACAATATATCCTTATAAGCCTTCTGGGACCTCCCTTACTTGCTTTCCTGCTTGCCTTTTTTACCAGGTATACCAAAGAAATATATAAGTTCAGTGAGAATGACAATATCCCTGCTTTTCTTTTCATGTGCGTGTTGACTTCTCTCTTTTTTGGCCTGATGATCAGTTCAGAAGAGATAGTGAAAGACCGTAAAATTCTCAAGAGGGAATCGTTTCTTAACCTGAGCTGGTTCAGTTACCTGAACTCCAAAATAATGATACTGTTCCTCGTATCGGCAATACAGACAATATCATTTGTAATTATTGGCAACCTGATCCTGGGAATCAGGGGAATGACTCTCAGCTACTGGCTTGTGCTCTTATCAACATCCTGTTCAGCAAACCTGCTGGGGCTGAATATCTCTTCAGCATTTCATTCAGTTGTCACAATTTATATCCTGATACCCTTCATTATTATACCACAGATGTTGTTCAGCGGTGTGCTTGTAAAATTTGACCAGCTTCATTTAAGCAGCACTTCATCACGCAAATTTACTCCTGTGATAGGAGATTTAATGACTGCCCGATGGTCATTTGAAGCTCTTGCTGTTGAACAGTTTAAAAACAATGAATTTGAAAAGCAGTTCTTCAGGTATAATATGGACGCAAGCCAAAACTATTATTATGGTGCATTCCTGATAAATGACCGGCTCAAAAAAGATCTCTGGGTCTGTCATAATTATCAGGATAGTACTGAATTTAAGGAGATTACAGAAGAATGTTACAATAGACTGGATTATCATGTTAATGAACTGGCACAACTGACACAAACTGAACCCGGATCATGGAAAGATTCACTTAATGCAGCCGGCTTCAATGATAATGTGGAAGAATCAGCCAGAGCATACCTTAATTTGTCAAGAAGCTATTTTATGGGTCAGTTCAAACTGGCCGACTCTGCAAGAGACCGGATAAATGATTCACTTCAAAATGTTTCAGGTATTGAAGGAATGATATCTCTCCGAGAGGATAATGAGAATAAACGGTTGAAATCACTTGTGCTGGATATAGATAATCCTGATAAAATATTGGAGACACCGGGAAAATATATCCAGAAATTTGAACCCGGGTATATGAAGGCAACATCAAAATATGGGCGGGCACATTTCTATGCACCGTATAAAATGACCGGGAATATTGAGATTGATACTTACTGGTTTAATCTCCTGGTTATCTGGACTGTCTCAATACTACTTTATATTGCTCTTTATTATAGGCTCCTGCAAAAACTGATATATCATATCGGGAACTTTCGTGTCCGGAAATCAGAACTGTAAAAGACTTTTAAAAGTAT
>CAZHRV010000203.1:0-1943 GCA_964535035.1 uncultured Rikenellaceae bacterium | reverse complement strand
GCCCGGAATTATTATTTCACCATTAATTCATGACGATTTTACACATCTTTTCAATAATTCATTACCTCTTTTAATTCTCTCAATAGCTTTGTTTTATTTTTATTCGGAGATAGCGCTCAAAATTTTTTCTATTACCTATGTCCTTACAGGTTTGCTTGTATGGCTATGGGGCAGAGAGGCCTGGCACATCGGAGCCAGCGGACTGGTTTATGGGCTTGCATCATTTCTCTTCTTCAGCGGATTGATCCGCCGCTATTTCAGATTAATAGCATTATCTCTGCTGGTGGTCTTCCTGTATGGTGAGATGGTGTGGGGTCTTTTCCCGGGTATTTATAAAAATATTTCATGGGAATCCCACATGCTCGGTTTCTTCTCAGGTATCTTGCTTGCAGTATGGTACAGGAAGGAGGGGCCGCAGAGGCCGGTTTATGAGTGGATGGATGAGTCCTCCTTTGGCGAGGAGGTTGAAGGAGTTGAAGAAGGAGAATGAAGTTATTGGTAATTGGTAATTAGTTATTAATTATTTTGTAAGGGTTGAAAGAGACTGGAATAAATGGATCTTTCGGTAATAATAGTCTGCTATAAGGGATGGGATAAACTTAATCGGTGTCTTGAATCCCTGGATTCATTTTCAGGGAAGAGCTTCACCATGGAGGTTATCGTGGTAAATAACAATCCCGGGGATGATGCTTTTGTGGAAATTGAAAACAGGTTTACGAAATTCATGTTTATAAATAATACTGTAAATGGCGGATATTCAAATGGTTGCAATCTGGGTGCTGCAAAAGCTGCAGGTAATTATCTTTTAATACTTAATCCCGATACTGTTGCCAGAGAGGAAGAGATACGAAAGCTCCTTCAGGCGGCAAAGTCTGATCCTTCATTTTTTATTGTCTCATGCCGGCAGGTAAGGGAAAACGGTAAGGAGAACAAAGCTATGGGCTCTTTCCCCTGGCAAAGAAAAGAGACCAGAGGGAGAGAACCTGAATCCAACGGCAGGAAAGACAGAGATAAAAGAATAATATTCCCCGACTGGGTTTCAGGATCTGTAATGATGATTAGAATAGAGGTTTTTGTCAATCTGAAGGGATTTGATGAGGATTTCTGGATGTATTATGAAGATGTGGACCTGTGTCGCAGAGCCAGAAATACCGGCGGGAAAATAGCTTTCTGCAATGACATAACCATTCAGCATGATCACGGTGGCAGCACAAGGGCAGACCTGAGGACCACTGCAGTTACTAAATGTGAGGTTCAGATATCAAGACATTTATATATTCACAAGCATGAAGAAGGATTTAAAAGAGTCCTTATGCAATCAATCACGGTAGCTGACAACCTGGTAACAGGAATAATTACAGGGTTGATCGGCCTTCTATTCTTTTTCATCCCTAAACTTTTTGTCAGATTCCTTGTTATAATAAGAGTAGCAGGTTATTATACAGGGTCACTTCTCCGAAGATCATGGCTCAGCCCGCGATCGGTCAACTTCAGGACATAAGAGTGTTAAAAAAAATTAATTCAGGCCTGCTTATCCATCTGAATTATTGATAGATGGGAATAAATCCCCATCTTTGGAGCCCTGAATGACAAAAAAAATCATTGTTGAATGATACATAATAATAATTACAAAATAGTAAGTATGAAAAGGTTACTACCCAGGAATACAATAATTATATTTTTCCTGATTTTAATCTCGAATACAGTTGCAGGACAGGAATTGGAAAACCAGCCAGATACTTTAAGACAGAATGCAGTTAAAATTTTTCTTGACTGCCGCAGCTGTGATATGAATTATACAAGGCAGGAGATACCTTATATTAATTATGTAAGGGATGTTCATGATGCCCAGGTAGTTATACTAGTGGCAGAACAGAGTGCCGGGAGTGGCGGAAGACAGTATACATATACGTTTCACGGGCAGCATAATTTCAATGGTATGG
>CAZHRV010000202.1:0-15293 GCA_964535035.1 uncultured Rikenellaceae bacterium | reverse complement strand
ACAGCAATTCATGCATCAGTACTTAACCAGGACTTTGAAAAAGCTGCCGATATTATCAGCGACATTGTTTTCAATTCAGTCTTCCCTGAAAAAGAGATCGAAAAAGAAAAAGATGTCATAATCGAAGAGATCAACTCATACCTTGACAATCCGGCTGAGTTAATTTTTGATGAATTCGAGGAACTGGTATTTGAGGGCTATCCCATAGGCCGCAATATTCTCGGCACACCCGAATCTGTTAAAAATTTTACACAGGATTCCCTGATCAGGTTTGTATCGCAAAGATATAATCCGGAAGGTATGGTTTTCTGCTCCGTGGGAAATATACCCGACGAAAAAATACTACACATCTTTAAAAAGTATTTTGGATCAGTACCTCATGGGAAAAAAGGCACCAGGAGAAGGGAAAAAATCAATTACAAACCTGCATCGGTAACAAAAATCAAGGATACATACCAGAATCACTGTATCATAGGGAGTATCGCCTATGACCTCAAAGACAAGCGAAGGATCGGAATGTTTCTTCTCAACAACATTCTTGGAGGACAGGGACTGAACTCCCGTCTGAACATGTCGCTCCGCGAAAAAAGCGGACTTGCTTATAATATCGAATCGGGATATAATGCATATTCCGATACAGGAGTTTTTTCAATCTACTTCGGTACCGAAAGTAAAAACCTCGAAAAATGTGTTTCAATGACAGGGAAAGAGCTTGCCAGGCTTCGTAATGTAACACTGGGAACCATGCAGATCAGTAAAGCAAAAAACCAGATAAAAGGCTATCTTGCAAGAAGTTATGAGAACCATGAAAGCCTTATGCTGAGCCTTGGCAAGAGTATGCTGGTATTTAACAGGATCGATACCCTGGAAGAGCTATGCAGTAAAATCGATAAGATAACATCTTCACAGCTCCTTGAAATAGCCAATGAAGTATTTGAACCGTCACGACTCTCAATGCTGATTTATAAATAAAAATGAATAAAAACCTTGAAAAATACCTCGCTGAACACTCTTCACCAGAAGATCCCCTGCTGGCTGAGCTTTACAGGGAGACACATATAAGATTTGTTAATCCGAATATGGTTACCGGCCACATTCAGGGTAAGTTTCTGGAGTTTATTTCACTGATGATTAATCCGGAAATGATACTTGAGGTTGGAACTTTTACCGGTTATTCAGCAATCTGCCTGGCAAAAGGACTCAGACCGGGTGGAAAACTGTATACCATTGAAATAAACGATGAGCTGCAGGAATTCAGCCGCTCATATTTCATCCGTGCGGGACTTGAAGACAAAATTGTCCCGCTTACAGGCCGTGCCCGGGATATATTGCCTTCACTGGAGATTAACTTCGACCTTGCTTATATTGACGGGGATAAAAAGGAATATATCGAATACTATAATATTATTATAGATAAAATACGGCCAGGAGGTTACATAATGGCTGATAATGTGCTATGGGGAGATAAGGTTTTCGACATGGAAACCAGAGATCCGCAAACCAGAGGAATTATCGAATTCAATGAGATGATCAGGCAACAAAAAAATATCGAAAAGATCATTATTCCTATCCGGGATGGAATAATGATATTAAGAAAAATCTCCGATATTTAATCTGTGAAAATCTGTGGTATCTGTGGTGTAGCTTTTTAGAAACAAAGGATTTTTCACCACAGATTTAACAGAGGACACAGAAATTTAATATTTTCTAATCTTTATGGTATAATTTTTGAGTCATTTAGAAAAACAATAGCCATGAAAAAAATATTTATCTCCCTAATTCTGATTGTTGCCGTAATTTCAGTAAATGCCCAGGAAAACAAAACCGAGCTTCTCCAGGATCTTGAAAACGATCAGGCTGTGAATCCAGTCGCAAAACAACAATCTGATGCTGCTATGGACCAGGATTTAATGATGATCGCCACACTGAAATCAGCAACCAGGCTTTTTGGTGACAAATATGATCTTACCAGTGTAATAATGGTACTACCATCCGGTACAGAGCTTGAGATACTTGATTCTGACAGCACATATCTGCATGTTTTTATTGAAGATTATGAAGGCTACATCTATAAACATCATGCTGTTATCAGCGAGGCCCCTCTGCCTGTTGCAACAGAACCTGAAGTGGCTGAAGCCGAGCCCATTATCATGGAAGAGAAGCCTGTTCCTCAGGCTCAGCCTGTACAGGAAAGGAAGGTCAGCAGATTTACTTACCTGGAAAATAAATACGGTTCAAATATGGCAGCAAAGCTGATGGCTGGTAAGATATGGAGAGGAATGTCGGCAGAGATGATCATAGACAGCTGGGGTAATCCGAAGAAGATCAACAGGGTCATCAGCGGTAACGTGATAAAAGAAGAGTGGATATTCAAAAACACCTGGCTCTATCTTGAGAATGATCTCCTGGCAGAGTGGGGACCGATAAGAAATTGATTGCGGATTGCGGATTTGGGATTGATAAAACTGAAAATCCGAAATTCAAAAATAATATCATTTAATTCTTAAAAAAATCCTATTTTTGCGCAACAATCTGCGGAAGTAGCTCAGTTGGTAGAGCATAACCTTGCCAAGGTTAGGGTCGCGGGTTCGAGTCCCGTCTCCCGCTCAAATAAAGCCGTCACGATTCATCGGGACGGCTTTATTATTTATGAAGACCGACAACATGTTTACATGGTGGAGGGATGAATAAATAATAAAGAAAAGCCGCATTAGCGGCTGTTTTATTTGAAAGTATTTCCAAACCGGGTCCGTTGAGCCGCAGGCGAAACAATCCCGCCTGCCCTGACATGGAGCCGTAGGCTACATCGTCAGTGGTCTCCTGCTCATATAAAATACCCCGACACCTTCGGGGTTTTTTATTTTTTATTAAATTAGCATATTAATACTGTCATTAACCTTTAAACTGCTGATACTATGAAAAAATTATTCTTTCTGTTTATTGCCATTATCACAGTCTTTCTTTATTCATGTAAGGGAACTAAAGAAACGGATCTATCTATTCCATTTGAGAAATATACCCTTCCGAATGGCCTTACTGTTGTCCTCAGCGAGGATAAATCAGACCCTATCACTTCTCTGGTGATACTTTACCATGTCGGATCAGCCCGGGAAGTTCCGGGCAAAACCGGCTTCGCACATTTGTTTGAACATATGATGTTCCAGCGTTCAGAAAATGTGGGTGAGGATCAGTATTTTAAATATATTGAAGGGGCCGGAGGAACTCTAAATGGAGGAACAAGCTTTGACCAGACGATCTACTTCGAGGTTATACCGAAGAATGCCCTTGAATTGGCTATGTGGCTTGAGTCGGACCGAATGGGGTACCTTATTAACACTGTTACATCACATTCTTTCGCTCTGCAACAGAATGTGGTTCAAAATGAAAAAAGACAAGGGGTTGATAACAGACCATATGGGTTTACTGATTATGTTATTCTGAAAAACCTTTATCCTCAGGGGCATCCCTATAGCTGGGATGTCATAGGCGAAATGGAGGATCTTACAAATGCTACAATTGAAGATGTTAAAGCTTTCCACAAAAAATATTATATTCCCAATAATGCAACGCTTGTAGTATCAGGTGACTATGATGCTGATACAGTAAAAGCCCTTATAGAAAAATACTTTGGAGAGATCCCTGCTGGTGAGGAGGTCAAGAGCCCCGAGCCAATGAATGTCACACTTGATCAGACGAAAAAATTATATCATGAGGATAATTTTGCCCGCGCACCTCAATTTACAATGGTATATCCCGTCTGCCAGCAATTCACAAAGGACTCCTATTCTCTTGATGTACTTGCCCGTCTGCTGGGCGAAGGGAAAAAATCACCTCTTTATAAAGTGCTTGTGAAAGAGAAAAAACTTACATCAAATGTAAGAACATATAATCAATCTCTGGAGCTTGCCGGACAATTTGAAATCAATATTACTGCAAATCCTTCAACAAGCCTGGATAATGTTGAAAAAGCTATTTTTGAAGCATTTAACAGGTTTGAAACTGAAAAATTCACTGAAAAGGATCTTGAAAGAATCAAAGCCGGATTGGAAACCAATTTTTACAGAACCATGAGCAGTGTCATGTATAAATCGTTCATGATTGCCATTTATGATGTGTTTGCCGGTTCACCCGATTTTATAATTAAGGAACTTGAGATGATGAAAGACGTTACAATGGATGATGTCTGGGATGTCTACAACCGTTATATCAAGGATAAAGACTATGTAGCTACAAGTTTTGTACCCAGAGGACAGACAGATCTGGTTGCCGAAGGCTCAGTTAATGCAGAGGTCGTTGAAGAAGATGTTACAAAAGCAACCCAGGTTGAAGTAGTTGCTACTGGTCCTGAAATTATTGAAAAGACGCTCAGTAAGTTTGATCGTTCAGTTGCGCCTATACCCGGACCTGATCCATCAATTACACTTCCAAAAGTATGGCAAACAGAAGCCGGCAACGGGATGAAGATATATGGTATTGTACAGGATGAATTACCACTTGTTACATATTCAATTGTTATTAATGGCGGACATATATTGGATGACATTAGAAAACCGGGGGTCGCGAGGTTTACCGCATCAATGCTTAACGAAGGTACAAAGAATAAGACCCCCGAGGAACTAGAGGAGGAGATTCAGCTTCTTGGCGCAAATATAAACATTAGGGCCGGTGATGAAAACTTTACAGTATCAGTAACATCACTAGCCCGTAACTTTGAAAAAACACTTACTCTTGTCGAAGAGATGCTTCTTGAACCTCGATGGGATGAGGAACAGTTTTCACTGAATGAGACACGGACGGTAAACAGCATTAAGCGCAACATGGGAGAGCCTAACTACCTGGCTTCTATCACTTTCAGTAAGCTTAACCTTGGATCTGACAATATCCTGTCGACTGATGTCAGCGGTACAGTTGAAAGTGTCGAAAGTATCGCAATAGACGACCTGAAAGAGTATTATGAGAAAAACCTGTCTCCTGCAGAAGCTAATTTCCTAATTGTCGGGGATGTTGACCAGGCAAGAGTGGAAAAGGCTCTGGCCGGATTAACAGAGCACTGGAAAGCGAAAGAAGTGACTATGCCCGACTTGTCATTCCCTCCGCAACCTGAAAAATCGGTTATCTTCTTTGTAGATGTGCCTGATGCCAAACAGTCTATAATAAATATTGGTAATATCGCTCTCAAGCGTAATGATCCCGATTATTACAAAGCTGTCGTAGCAAATTATATGCTTGGCGGAGGACCGCCGGCCCGTTTCTTTATGGTTCTTCGTGAGGAAAAAGGTTTTACCTACGGAGCTTATTCAAGTTTCAACGGCTATAAGAACTATGGCATTTTCAGGGCCAGTGCCTCAGTACGTTCTGATGCTACCCTGGAGTCAGTGGGACTTTTCAAGAGTTTAATGGAAGAGTATCGTGCAGGTGTTTCGCAGGAAAATATTGATTTCACTAAAGAATCCCTGTTGAAACAAAATGCACTCCGTTTTGAAACCAATGAGGATAAACTCGGTATGCTCAATACGATGACATTCTATGGTCTGTCGGCAGATTATATAAGGAAGGAAGAAGATTACCTGCGAAGTCTTTCGGTTGAACAGGTCAATGAAAACGTACAGAAGTACATTGATCCCTCGAGGATGTATTATGTAGTTGTTGGTGATGCAAAAACACAGCTCAAACCTCTTGTAAAGGTTGGTTTCGGCAATCCAATACTTGTGAAGAATTGATAATTTGTTATAAATTTGCACTCCACTGACAACAGTATGACGGTATGACTGCATGAGTTAAAACAGCCCGGATGGTAGGGGCGAGCGTAAAAAAACACCCCGTGGGTGTTTTTAGCGAAGCAGCCAGACTGCAGGGGAGAACATTCCACCATCCCATTATTCTGGCAGAGTTCTTTAAAAGCAGAAAATATTATAAATTGCCACCAATTTTTATTGTTTGCCCGGATGGTGGAATGGTAGACACGCAGGACTTAAAATCCTGTGGCCATAACGGCTGTGCGGGTTCAAGTCCCGCTCCGGGTACAGAGAAGCTTCATTGAAATAATGAGGCTTCTTTTTTATGTGGAGTTCTATGATCAATTCAGTATAAGGGACGAGTTCAAGCTGAGTCCCGTAAATCGGGACGAAGTGCCGTACCCCCGCGAAGCGGGGCGTCGGCATCCCGCTCCGGGTACTGAAAGCCTCGATTTATCGGGGCTTTCCTCATTTTGTAGGTGCAAATTAGGTGCAAATATAAATTTTGTAAAAACTCTAAATTGACTTATTTTTAATAATGAAAGTCAATATGAGTGAATACCGCAATTCCATTTTTTTGGTCCGGACAAGGATCATGCAGCGAGGAATTTCCTTATAAACAAAAACGAACTTTAGTGTCACATGGATTAGAACCCAGGTTCCTTGGATAAAGCAAATCAATAAGTTATCTCCTATTTATTTTGTCTGAAAAGCTATTTTGTAGGTATTTTTTAGATGAATTGAGTAATTTCAGTATGTTTGATTAAAATGTTTTATATTTAACAGGTCTGTCAAAACTGTTGTAAATGCGTAGCTTGTTTTTTGTCACTCTTCTAATACTCTTAACACATTGTTCCTGCAGAGAAATTGTAACTGATGAATTCCCGGGATTTACTCCCGTTCCAACGGTTAATAGTATCCTTATTGCCGGAAAACCTATGAAAGTTCATTTATCGTTGGCTGAAAAGCTTGATACAAACCAGCTGACTCTGGTCAATGATGCAGATATCTCACTTTATATCGACGGGAATTATTCAGAAAACCTTTTCCCTGATGAGAATGGTATATACTTTTCTTCATCGATTGTTGAGCCACTGAGATCCTACAGGCTGGAAGTAAATGTACCTGGTTACAAGACAATCACCTGTAATGAAATTCTTCCACCTCCTTCCCCAATCTTCAATATTATCCATACCAATAATGCCGGGAAAGATGAAGAGGGCATGATTTATCCATCAGTAACCATATCATTTAAAACAAATCCGACTGAAAGGCAATATTTTGAAATAGTAATAAGGACGCTGCAAAACAAATATGAAAGGACAGCTACTCTGAAGAAGATAACCGATCCTGTCTTATTGAACGAAGGGCTTCCTCTGACCATCTTCAGTAATGAGATCATAAGAGATTCGGTTTATGCAATGACAATCAATTACTTCACCGGATCAGCAGGCTTTAGTGGGGATGAGCCATACCATACCTCATTGTACCCATTGATAATAGAACTGCGATCCTGCAGTGATAATTATTACTGGTTCGTCAAACAGAAGTACTTATATGAAAAGGGCAGGTATCCTGAATTCCTGGCAGCCTCAACAAATGCATTTCCCTTATTCTCAAATATTCCCGGCGGCTATGGAATATTTGCAGGATATTCAGTGGTAGTCTCAGATACATTATTTCCTAAGTACTGATTGGATGCGGAAGTTTATTCAAAATAGTGCCATCCTCTTTTTATTACTGAGCTCATCAATGAATGCTCAACAAAAGATTAATGTTTCAGGATTTGTAAAAAGCAGGGATAATGGAGAGCGATTGATCGGAGCACACATAACTGAAGCAGGAACACCAAATGGTACAACATCAGATTACAATGGGTATTTTAACCTGGTGGTTCAAAATAATCTTTCATTGAAAGTCTCATTTATTGGATATAAAGACTTGGTTTTAAATCTGCATTTAGATAATGATACAATTCTTGAAATTGCGTTATCAGAGGATATTGAACAATTGGCAGAAGTAACAATAAATGCGCAGAGAAAACTAAATAGCAATATCTCAACGCTGAATTATGTCCAGATGACGCAAACCCCTTCATTGGGAGGAAAACCTGATGTCATCAAAACCCTGCAACTTTTACCTGGAATAAGTTCACAAAAGGAAGGATCCAGCCTCATGATTGTCAGGGGTGGTGATCCGGGGCAGAACCTGTACCTCTTCGATAATGTCCCAATCATATATGTCAATCACCTTGGCGGATTCATGTCTGTTTTCAATCCCGAGATGATAAACAATATCGATGTCTATAAAGGTGGATTTCCTTCGAGATACGGGGGGAAACTTTCCTCTGTAATGGACATAACCCAAAAGGAAGGTGATTACTCTACTTATAAGGGTTCGTTTAGTGCAGGAATAACAGATTTATCCTTCAATTTTGAAGGACCCGCAGGAATTAAGAATTCAAGCTTTATAGTCGGTGCAAGAAAGACACTGTTTGATCCTTTAATGGCGCTGATCGGAATTTCCCAGTATACAGCAGGTGATTATATCATTGCATACGGTTTTCATGATTTCAACGGTAAATTTTCCTGGAAACCAGATAATAAGAACAGTCTAAGCTTAAACTTTTATCAGGGAGATGATTACCTAAATTACTGGTCTTTGAAGGAAGAAAAGTACAGAATGGGGGATATATGGGGAAACTGGCTGATTTCGGCAAAGTATAATACCATTATATCTCCAAAGTTGTTTTCATCAAGCAACATTTCCTTCACCCGATACAGGTTAAAGGAGTTCATGAAGTACACTTTACAGGACCAGGAAACTTCGACAACGTATAAGGGAAGTTACAAATCTTCAGTCAGAGATCTGTCTTTCAGGTCAGCCATAAAATATACCGCGTCTGAAAGCTGGTTTGCAGATTTTGGAATTCAATGTTCCTATCTCTCTTTGATTCCAAATGAAACATACGTTTCAACTCAGGCAGTTCAGAATCAGACAAAGCCTTTTAATTCATTCGAATCCGCCATCTATGCTGACAACAAATTCATTCTCAAAGATAAATGGTCAATTACCCCTGGTTTCAGGATCAGTAATCATCTGACCAGAGGATTTTCAGATTTTTCCTTTGAGCCAAGGCTGAATGTTGACCTGCAAATTTTGAAAAATCATTCCATCAACTTCAGCTACATGAAGGTTTCACAGTATTCACATCTTGTATTCACTACCGGGAACATATGGAATAATGAAGTCTGGATACCATCTGGCAAAAAGATACCTCCTGCTAAATCTGACCAGCTGACTATAGGATGGAATGGTTCGTTCATGAGTGGAAAGTTCTCTTCTGAACTTAGCCTCTATTATAAAGATATGTACAATCTCTCCACTTACAAAGACGGATACACCAGCCTGATGGGTGATGAGAACTGGATTTCGAAGGTCGAAACAGGGGGGAAAGGAAGATCAACGGGCATTGAGTTGCTGGTCAAAAAGAATTCCGGAAACTGGACAGGATTTATCAGTTATGTTCATTCATTAACAACCCGGCAATTCCCGAATATAAATGGCGGAAAGCAATATCTGTTTGATTATAACCGTCCCAATAATCTCTCTGTTAACCTGAATCGCAAGATTAGAAATAATCTCAACCTTAATCTTGTTTGGGTTTATCAGTCCGGTTTGCCATATACTGAAGCAATCGGCAGACAGTATATCCCATCTGTGACAAATGATTTGAATGGTGAGGATTTCTATTATGAGGGATTGATATATGGTAAGAGGAATGGTGCCAGGATGAAAGATTATCACAGGCTGGATATCGGATTAACCTGGTCTCACTATAATCGGAGATACAATAAAGTTGACTGGAATTTTTCCATATACAACCTTTATAACAGGCACAACCCTGTTTTCTACTATTACAATACTGATAAATCTATGGATCTTTACAATCCTCAATGGAGTCATGACTTCAAACCATTATCACTTTACCAGTTGAGTTTATTTCCTGTTATGCCTTCTGTATCATATAAAGTATATTTTGATCCTGTGGCAAGGAAAGCACGACAGGTATCAGAGACAGCGATCGCCCTTCAAAAATCCAATGAATTACAGAGAGCGTCTTCAATCGTCTCAAATGGTTCCAACATTAAGGATCGCTGGAATATTAAAGCAAGTTATTCCATTATATTGACTGGTAATCATACAAGGTTCGATCCTTTTAAGCACAAGAGATACAACTTTGAACTTAACTATGGTTTTCTTGATAATATTGAGGCAGGAATTTATGGTGGTTACTCAAGCATTAAATTGTTTGAGTTTACCTCCGCGAATTCCGGAAGGTTTACAACCACAGACGCATACCTTTATGGTCTCAACTGCAATTTTCACTTGCTTCCTTATCTGATTAAAAAAGATGATCCCCGGTTGGATCTTTATATTACCGGAAAGCTTGGCGGCATCACAATAAAGCAATTGAAAACCTTTGAAGAACATTGTATTGGCGGCGGAGCAGCAGTATACTTGTCAAAGCACCTTGGAATTTTTGGCGAATATAACTACGCTAAGTTCATGAATAAACCTACTAATAAATTCGGTAATTTTTTATATAATCCTGTTTATAACAAAATCAATTTCGGCCTGGCGGTAAAATTTAAATGACAATTCAGGACTATGCTGCAATAGTTTCTCTATGAAATACAGTGAAAGAAAAACGAAGGGCTGATTCCCGGACCAAGTCCCGGGAACGAATATTTTCAAACCAATATTTCGAAATATATGTGAATGATGTAACTCTTATCCATAGTTATGTAACATTTCTCTACCATTTTGATCCTACCTTTCGTAAAAAAAGTCATGAATCGTTTACCAACTAATTACATTATTATGAAAAAGTTACAAATGAGTTTAGCTGTTCTTCTAAGTGCGGCATTAATTTTTCAGGGCTGTGCCTCCTGGAACAAAACACAAAAAGGTGCAGTTGTCGGGACTGCTGCAGGCGGCGGAATGGGAGCTGTAATCGGCAAAGCTGCAGGAAATACTGCCCTGGGGGCTATAATCGGAGCAGCAGTGGGAGGTGCAACAGGTGCTGTTATCGGTCATACAATGGATAAACAGGCCCAAGAGATCCAGAACAAGGTTCCTGATGCAAAGGTCGAGCGAGTAGGTGAAGGTATTGTTGTAGAATTTAGCAGCAATGTTCTTTTCGGTTTTGACAAATCGTTGCTCTCAAATGATGCAAAAGCCAACCTTGATAAACTGGTTACAGTTCTGAATGATTACAGAGATACTGACATCGAATTACAGGGACATACAGACAGTAAAGGAAGCATGTCTTATAATCAGAACTTATCTGAAGAACGTGCTGGCAGTGTATTAGGTTATCTTGGAGCAAAAGGAATTAGTTTAAGCCGGATGACTATCAAAGGATTTGGTGAAACTGTACCTAAATATGATAATAACACTGAATCAGGACGCAGTCAGAACAGAAGAGTTGAGTTTCTGATTACAGCAAATGAAAAGATGAAGTCAGATGCTGCAAAGACAGCGACTGATTAGACAGAAGACTGAAGGCTGAAGTAAGGAATAATATTCTTCGGACTTCGGTCTTCAAACCAAATAATAATTAACAAATAAATTAATAAATAAAAACATTCATGAAAACAAAACTAATTTACATAGCATTAATTCTTTTACTTTCAGCGTCTTTGGCAATAGCTCAAAGTACAGAAAAAGGGAAAATGTCCTTTGCCATTCTTGGTGGTGTAAATCTCCAGAATTTGACCGGGAAAGATAATAACGGAGACAAACTTGAAAATGATATGATCATAGGTTTTCACGCCGGTGTCAATATTCAGATACCCGTTGCTCCGGAGTTCTATTTTCAGCCCGGATTACTATTTACCACGAAAGGAGCAGAAAATACTTATGGCTCATTAACAGGTACATACAAGCTTTCATATATTGAAATGCCTTTGAATTTTGTTTACAAAGCATTATTAGGCAAAGGATATATTATGGTTGGATTCGGACCTTATATAGGTTATGGAATAGGGGGCAAGGCTTCAATTGAGAATGAGTCTACAACCATTGAGTCAGATATTGAATTCAAAAGCGTTTTGGAGTCAGGCGATCCCATATTAGTAGTTTATTTCAAAGCATTTGATGCAGGCGGCAATATTTTTGCAGGATATGAAATGGCTGGCGGGCTATTTTTCCAGCTGAATACACAATTTGGAATGCTCAAAATCAATCCTGAAGATAACCGGGCTTTACCAGTTTATGGTGATAAATTATCAGTAAAAAATACCGGTTTCGGACTATCATTGGGATACAGGTTCTAACCACAAATATTAAATTAAAGAGAGGGTGTCTCAAATATTTTGAGACACCCTCTCTTTTTATAAAAATTGATCCTGATCTACCTGAATCTTCCCGACCAACAACAATTCAAATCCTTTACAGTTGAATTCTAGAAGATGTACCTTATTGAGAGTGCACCTCCATCTACCCAGAAACCTGAATAGCCGATAAAATTGAAAGCTGGTTTCCAGTCGAGACTTAAGTTTATCGGGACTTCCGTAAAACTATATTCCAGCCCCAGAATGCCATCGATTCCGACGACTGTATAATTTGTTCCAGGATCTCCCCAGTATTTATAGGTATAATCGCCATTCCAGAAACCAACATGTCCTCCGAATCCAAAATACCACTTAAATCTTTCTACGTTGAAAGCCTGGTTGTGTATTTCATAAAGACCGGTAATCTCAAACCCGCGCCATCTGCTGGCCAGGAGAAACTCCAGTGCTGACTTTTCTCCTGTGAAATGCTTAACAGTAAGGCCACTAGGAAAACCACCTCGTAAGCCGACACCTGTTCTGTAATCCTGGGCATTACTTAAAGCAGCTGAGCAAAATACAATTAAAAGTGTTATTAAGATCTTTTTCATTTGCATAATTATTAATAAGTTAACCAATCAACGTCAAAGGTATGTTGTATCTATTTCATTATTGTTACACTATTCATCATCAGATTTATATAATTCACAGATATCAACAAGGATAAGAAGCCAGATATTACTGTATCGCTATGATGATTTAAACTTAAACTAATATTTTAAGATTAAATCAGGTTACAGAGAAATAATAATGTTTAACAGCTCTTTTGTGGTTTTTCCAAGCTTTCTCCCAATCATTTCAATCATTTCCTTCTCCTTCCCTTCATTGAATTGTACATCTTGATCAGAGAGAATTTGATATTTCTGTTTGAGCTTTACCTTTGTAATATTCCAGTAACCTGTTGTTTGTGGGTCCATTGTGTTTGTTTATTGATTATGAGACAGATTTGTTTTACAGTACTTCCAGGCTTATGCTGAAAATCAAGTTTCAAATATCAGGGACAAAAAAAAGGCCTTACTTAACGTAAGGCCTTTCATAATAAATGTCTTATATAATATTGAAATTACACTAGTTTAACATTTACGGCATTTAATCCTTTTTTACCCTCCTGAAGGTCATAAGTTACTTCATCATTTTCTCTTATCTGTTCACTTAAACCCGATGCATGCACAAAGTATTCAATCTCTGAGGCACCATCTTTGATAAATCCAAATCCTTTGGATTCATTAAAAAATTTCACTGTTCCTGTATTCATTACTGTATTTATTAATATGCTGCAAAGATATATATTAATAATCAGATAATGCGCTAATTTTCAATAAATTAATATTTCAGCTGATTTTACAGCCATTTCCTTTTGGATGCGAGCACTCCGAGCAGGAAACCAAGGCCTAAGCTTATCAGTATCTGCGCCCAGTTAAGATGACTCATCCCAAATGACCTGTTTCCATGCATCATTCCTCCAATCCAGTGTCCCCCGCCTAATAACAGGAAAGCCACTATAATAACCACTAAAGCAATTAAATAGAGTCCATTTTTGTTTTTCATTTTGTTATAGTTTAACAGGGTTGTCGAATTAAGTCATTCCCTTATTTTCAGACATCCTCTGGTTATGTTAGATATATTTATTGTAAAGATTGGTTCATTTTAATTAATATTGGAAGATTCTTCTTCAACAAGTTGTTTCAGTTGTTCCAGATCCGCTGCAATGAATCTTGATTTTGCAAATTATTCAAGTGATTTAGAACAGGCAAAGTGTCTGATGGATAATCTCGTAACAGCTAAATAAAGTAATGTTGCTTGAGTGCTAAACTCTCTAGCATGGTTGGAACACTGGCGAAAACATCTATTATGCTATACTTATCGAAACAAATATATTGAAAATATATGATAAAATAAATCATGTTATTGATAATCATTCGTTTATATCAACAATTACAATATAAATATTTGAATAAACTTAAAAAATAGTTAACTAAATAGGTACTTAAAAATCACTCTCACTCACACTTTATGGAAATGTCGGCTCCCCTATAATTCTGGTAAAAAATATTGTAATTTCAGACAACAGAATTAATGTAACTTCATAATATTTTAAACAAATATTAACTTTATAATCTCAAAACAATCTTCCGAAATGAAAAAGCTTTCAAGAGTTCTGATATTTATATCAGTATTTGCAATTCCCATATTTTCTTATAGTCAAAAAAAAGTTCAAAATGCATATTCAGAGCAGCATCAAATCCCTCATTTACAAAAACAAGGGACAACAACTCAATTAATAGTTGACGATAACCCTTTTCTGATTCTTGGAGGCGAACTTGGAAATTCTTCTTTTACCAGTGTGGAATATATGGAGCCAATATGGCCAATATTGAAAACCATGAACATGAATACAGTTTTGGCACCTGTTTATTGGGAACTGATAGAACCTGTTGAAGGCAAGTTTGATTTTGAACTACTTGACCAGTTGATCAGGGAAGCCAGAAATAATGATTTAAAGATCGTTTTATTGTGGTTCGGTTCCTGGAAAAACAGTATGTCAAGCCATACTCCATCGTGGGTTAAAAAAAACCAGGACAGGTTCCCCCGAATAAAAGATGACAAGGGAAGAAGCCATGAGATTCTGACTCCTTTGAGTGAAAACAATTTACTGGCTGATTTAAAGGCATATCAGGCATTAATGAAACATATTAAAGAGACTGATGGAAATGATCATACAGTAATAATGATTCAGACTGAAAATGAAATTGGAATGTTGCCGACAGCCAGGGATTATAGCTTGATGGCAAATGAAAAATTCCGGGAAAATGTACCGGCAGAGCTAATGCAGTATCTGGAGAGTAATAAGGAAAACCTGGTACCTGAATTCAGGGATATATGGGGAAAAAGCGGATTTAAAAATTCAGGTACCTGGGAAGAAATTTTTGGGACAGGCTCACAGACTGATGAAATTTTTATGGCCTGGCATTATTCAAGATTTACAAATTCGGTTGTCGAAGCCGGTAAGGCTGTATATCCGTTACCAATGTATGTAAATGCAGCATTGAATCGTCCTCAAAGCAAACCTGGAATAAGTTATCCAAGTGGTGGTCCTCTTCCCCATTTGATGGATATATGGAAAGCAGGCGGACCATCCATCGATTTTTTGTCACCTGATTTT
>CAZHRV010000201.1:0-8505 GCA_964535035.1 uncultured Rikenellaceae bacterium | reverse complement strand
AAAGATAAAGAAATTCAGTTAAAAAACCTGAAAATATTGATTGTCGAAGACGATGAAATTTCAAGATATCTGCTTACTCTAAGAATCAAAAATTTCAGTAGAGAAATTTTAAATGCAAAAACCGGAGTTGAAGCCATTGATTCTTGTCGCAGTAATCCTGACCTTGATTTGGTTTTGATGGACATTAAAATGCCTGATATGGACGGATATGAAGCTACCCGTCAGATTCGTCAATTTAACAAAGATGTAATCATCATTGCACAAACAGCCTATGCATTTTATGGTAACAATGAAAAGGCAATAGAAGCGGGATGCAACGATTATATTACAAAACCAATTAATCATAGTTTATTGAATAAGTTAATCAAGAAGCATTGTAATAAATGAGAATAGTATCTAAGAAAATATTTGACACTATGAATAAGAATGAACTTGAAAATAGAATAATTGAATTAGAACTCGAATTGAGTAATCTAAAATCAGGTGCAATACCGACCAAAAAGGAAACCAAGCTGGCGACTAATAATACACCTGAAGACAGCGATGTCAAATTTCTGACTCTTGCCAATTACATCCCAGCACATATTGCATATGTTGATATAGAAACTTTGCAATACGAATATGTAAATGATTTGTTTGAGAAATCATTTGGTATTCCACGAGAAAAAATCATCGGCAGTCATATAAAAGATGTTATTGGAGAAGAAAACTACAAGTTCGCTTTAAAATATATAAATGAAGTGAAATCAGGTAAGTCGATATCTTATGAAAATACTTTTAACCTTGTTTCTGGAAAGCGATGGATTCGGGTAAATTATTCTCCAGTTTTTGATGCCAATAGTAAAGTTATCGGAATTGCTTTGGTCAGTTATGATATCACTGACAGCAAAAAGACAGAGGAAATAGTAAATCAAAATATTGGTGCATGGGAACTTAATTTAGAAGATGGAACAGCATGGCGTTCTTTGAAGCATGACCAGATTTTTGGTTATGATACATTATTACCTGAATGGACATTTGACATGTTTATTGAACATGTAATTCCTGATGACCGAGAAGTTGTAAAGGGAAAATTCGAAAAAGCAGTTGCTACTGGGACTGAGTGGAATTTCGAATGTCGTATTTTGAGAAAAGATGGTATTATATGCTGGATATGGGCAAAAGGAAATCCCGTTTTAAATGAAAGCGGAGAACCAGTATCAATGGAAGGTATCGTGCAGGATATCAATGAGCGCAAGAAGGCAGAACAGGCACTTAAAGAAAGTGAAAAAAATTTGCATCAACTCAATGCTGACAAAGACCGTTTTATTTCGATTCTTGGACACGATTTGAAAAATCCTTTCAATAACATTCTTGGGTTTTCCGAAATACTAATTGACGAGATTGAAAGTCTCAATAAAGACGAAATTAAAGATATCGCTGGGAATATTAATAAATCGGCACGAATCACAAATAAATTACTTGAAGATATATTGACGTGGGCAAGAGCACAACAAGACAAAATTCCTTTCAAACCACAAATATTGAATTTCAGAGATATATGTATTGATATTTTTGAAATTCTCAGTCCAAATGCCAATGCAAAAAACATTACAATCAATTGTACTCCATCAGACGAGATAAATATTTATGTTGATATTGATATGTTGAAAACGGTAATGAGAAATCTTGTTTCGAATGCCATCAAGTTTACAAATAATGGTGGCGTAATAAATATTAATGCAGAGCAGAATTCTGAAAACGTTACAATATCAGTTACGGACAATGGAATTGGAATAGAACCTGATGGTTTAAAGAAACTATTTGATATTTCAGAAGTTCTAACCACAAAAGGTACAGCAGGAGAAACAGGAACAGGTCTGGGATTATTGCTTTGCAAAGAATTTGTGGGGAAGCACGGTGGTAAAATTTGGGTTGAAAGTGAAGTGGGTAAAGGAAGTAATTTTAAATTTACGTTGCCAATATCAGTTGAATAATAGGTAAAGGATATAAATAGTTGATGTTAAAGTGCATAGTGAAAAAGGCTAATTCAAGAAAATACTTGAACCAAAGTTATGCACTGCTTTTATTGATGACTTCAATATTAGTCCATAACCTGTTGATTTTTATCTGCATCATAAATTTGTAAAACACCCCCTCATTAGATACTATAACCTATGTCGCCCTGGTAGGAGGAGGTACCTTCCCTGAGTTTGGCTTCGATCTTTTGTGGTTAAAAAAAACTAACTAATTTTTATTTTATCCAGAAAATCCTGTATCTGAATACGTTGGTTCTTTAAATCGCCGACTAACTTTTTATCTGTTATTGATTTTATCCGGAACCGGAGAGTATAAAACCGCTCCCGGAAAATCTCCTGGTAAAAGAGAACAAGATACCCTGCAACCGGGACAAGCAATCCGAGAAGGAAACCTGTCCATCCGGCAAAAACTGCTGCAAGGACCAGTATAAGAGGGAAATAAATAAAGTACAATACGGTTCCTGAACTTATATATAGCGAGCTGTAAAACCGTGGATCCTTTATGAGCCTGTCGCATATTGACCTTGGGACAAGGAAGGGGATCAGGTTACTGATATATCCTGCCAGGAAAACAGGAAAACCCGCGATGATGGCAAAATATCTCAATAAACCCCAGTCGAGCTTTCTCGCAAAATTTTCATCCCACAGCCCTGCAGATTTAAGCTTATCAGTATAAGTACGGACTTTTACTTTCAGTGATTCAAGCTCATCGGGCGATGTTTTTGAAAGATAATTGACCTTGTCGGCAAGGTTTTTTTCCATAATTCTTCTGTTGTCAGTGTTGAAACGCCAACGAAAAAAGGGCACTATCATGTTATTCCTTCCCATTTTTAGAAGCTGTTCCGCGAGCCAGTCATTTTCAGGGTCCTCAATTATTATCACCTCTTTCCGCAATCCTTCTTCGCATTTATTGTTAAAGGCAAGCAATGCCCTGGCCGGATGTTCTTTGTACACATCTGTAAGCTCTTTGATGCTGAAAGGATCGTGAAAGTTGATCATGACCTCCCTGCGAAACCGTGCGGGGTATGTATAATTTATCCCGACCGGAACAATATTCACATCCAGTCCAAACTTCTCCTCAGCCCCGAAAGCCAGACGGGCTGTACCTTTTCTGAGCTTCTGAAGGCGTTTTTCCTGAACACAGATTCCTTCGGAGAACATGATGAAATTTCCATTTTTCCGGAGTATATCATATATGCCGGTGAATGTTTCAAGATTTTTATGCACGTTCTCAAATCCCTCTTCAATCCTGTAAACCGGTGCGACATTCAGTTCCCGTAAACAGAATCTGGCTATCTTTTTCCTGAACATGTCTGCCCGCATAGTGAAATGTATCGGCTGAGGCAGATATGATCCGACAAGTATACCGTCCATGAAAGAATTCTGATGGTTGCCGACAAAAAGCAAAGGCTTGTCAAGAGGTACTTTTTTCAGGTTAGAATAAAATATACGCCTGAAAAATACTCTGAAGGTAAATGGCGGCACAATATATTTTAATAACCTGGAAAACATTTGAAATCCGATGATTTATACCAATGATTATGCAGGCAAGGTATGAATAAAAACCGGTTATGATCATGGGTATTAAATCTTATTCTCTTCGCTTGTTATTTTGCAGAGTCATCTTTTTTTTTCTAACTTTGACATTCCTTAATTGTACCGGTTCTTCTATAAATGGAACTCACTCGAAAAATCAGGAATAAAATGATGCAGGAACGCCTGATGTTTGTTTACAGGGGTGTTGTAACGCGGGATAATTCTGTTCCTCTTCTCATGCTGCTTGAGAAAGAGATGGAGAATTCAGAGTTTGGATTTGTAGGGAGGAAAAGGCTCTTCATGTTTGTTCTCGAAAGTCTCCAGAATGTATCCAGACACAGTAACGGCAGTCAGCATGCAGGCATGTCGCTTGTCGTCTATTCAAAGGTCACCGGTGGTTATACCGTAACAACCGGGAATGTTATTTCGAGCTCCAATATTGAGGACCTAAAAAAGCGTCTGGATGAAATAAATAATCTTAATACGGGTGAAATCAGATCTGTTTACAGGCAAATGCTGAGCAATTCGGAATTCAGCAGCAAAGGGGGAGCAGGATTGGGTCTCATCGAAATGGCAAAGAAAACAGGCAATAAACTTGATTATGACTTTGTTCCTCTCGATAAGGAAAATTCATATTTCATCCTGAGTAAAACAGTTGATTCAGAAGGAGTTGGAATGCATTTTAGCAATGAAGAAAAACCATTTCACGGAAAAGCCGTTGCACAACTCGAAAGATTAATGGCAGAAAATAATATTTACCTTATCTGGTCGGGACATATTACGCACGAAGTGGGTAAAGAGGTCCTTTCTTTTACGGAAGCACAGCTTTATGAAAATGATATCATGTCAAATCTTCGCAAGAGAGTCTTCAGCATACTTGTGGAAATTATAGAGAATGTTGCAAAATACAGTCCGGGAGTGGAACCTGAAGACAAATATGGCATGCCGGTTGCAATGATCAGACTGACAGGCAAAACATATTTTCTGACTACGGGCAATCTAATCCCTAAAGCCGGTGTAAATGATCTGAAAGAAAAACTGGATACAATTAATAAGTATGACAGGAAAGGGCTGAAGGAATTATACATGAATTCTCTTTCGGACCAGACATCGGGCAGTGACAGTACAGGTAATATGGGGCTTATCGATATGGCCAGGAAATCAGGAAGTAAGCTTCTGTACGAATTTGAAAAAATAAACGACCTTTACTCTTATTTCATTCTTACCGTAAAGGTTGAAGCTCGGAATGTTTAAGATAAAGCCCTGAGGATAAGACAATTACCGTCCCATTCAGCATAGCTGCTGTTCGTTATCCAGTCACCAAGAAACACTATCTCAGCCCCCTCTTTCATCTTATGAGTCATTGCAAGATGACGGTGACCAAATATGAAATAGTCTATCTTTTCGGTTTTACAAATAATACCGGCATATTTGATCAGATCCTCTTTTTCTTCGCCCAAAAAATCTGTGGAGATTCCCTTGCCCAGTCTCGAGTTCAATGACCATCGGTGCCCGAATCCTACACCCAGGCAGGGATGAAGAGCGGAATAGAGTACCCTGAGTGGTTTGTTATGGAATATTTTCAGAAGTATTTTAAGACCGGCATTCTCTGAACCAAGCCCTTCACCATGGGCCAGGTAAAATTTTTTCCCGTTAAATGTTGTCATCAGAGGATCCTTATGCAGTGTCATACCACATTCTTTTGAAAGGTAGTCCCTGATCCACATGTCGTGATTCCCTGTGAAAAAATGTACCGGAACTCCTGTATCCGTAATTGATGATACAGTACCCAGGAAACGCGTAAATCCACGTGGCACTACAAGCTTATATTCCCACCAGAAATCAAAGATATCACCAAGAAGATAGATCTCATTTGCTTGTGGAGCAATATCATTAAGCCATGCCACAACTTTTTTCTCGCGATCGACAGGTGGTGAACCTGCATTAAGCCCTAAATGAAAATCGGATGCAAAGAATATTTTCCCGGAGTCAGCCACAATTAACGTCTAATTACTGAATATCTGGTTTAGTTTTATTTGCAGGTTCCTTCCATGAAGATTTGATGCAATTATATTTCCTTCCGGATCATAAAGATAGTTAGCGGGAAGGTTTTTCACATTATAAAGCCTTGCATTTCTCGGATTTGAAGGATCATCTTCCCTTGTACTTATCCATGGAAGCTCATCAAACCTGACTGCATTTTTCCACGCCGATTCATCCTCATCAAGATTAATCTGATATATTTCAAATCCCATCCTGTTATATCTTTTGTAAAACTCTTTCAACTGGAGATTATCCGCAACACACTCCCTTGATTCTGCGGACCAAAATGCCAGGAGCACATATTTGCCCCTGAGCGAAGAAAGTGTGATTTTCCTGCCGTATATATCCAGGAGCTCCGGATCAAGTATAGTCTCCGGAAGTGAATTTGCTGTCATCTGCAGCTTTCTGGATGTAAACAGGTTCATTTCCTTTTCAAAATTGCTTATCAGGGCTTTTGTATGTTTCGATTCCGGAAAATGATGTTTAAGGGAATCTGAAACGATTTTCAGGTATTGAAGATCCCGTGTGTTATAAAGAACATAAGTCTCATCATCGATTTGCTGATAAAGTGCTTTTATTGAAGCGAGTGAGCTTAAATTGCTTATAATAAAATCTATATTGAATTTCCTTTGCTGTTTTATGAGTTCAAGATATGCCTGTTCAAGGAGCAGACCTTTTGTTTCAAATTCCGGCTCGGTCGAAGCCCTTTCATACAGGATACTCAGGGAATCAAGTTTTTTCTTTGTCTCAAGCAATTTTGAATCAAGCATTTGCATCTGTTCTGAGCCTTTGGAGCCGGTGACCGTATAGTTTTCGAAAAGATTGTTGCTGTTAAAATCAATAATAATATTTTCCCCTGGTTCCGCAAGAAGGTTGGCAAAATTAACACCGGAGTAGCCGATCTGGTAGAAGTCGGGTTCTGAGGCTTTAATTTTGAACCTGAAGCTGCCCTTGCTATCAATTTTTGAGGAATCGATAAGCACCGGTATATTGATGTCAACCTTACTGATATAAAGATAATCCTGACTTTTGTTTTTTACTGAACCTTCAATAATGAAAAGATTTCTTTTACATCCAAAAAGTACCAGGAACGGTATTAAAATTATTAAGTATTTTTTCATCAACTGATCAATTGTAAGACAGTTTGGTTATATTAATTAGTTTCAGTTTTCAAAGATTTCCGCCAGTTTATCTTGCAAAGCCTCTCCTCTCAGCCCGGCAGCAATTATATTACCTTCCCTGTCAAGAAGGAAATTAGCCGGGATGGATTCAATTTTATAAAGCGGTACTATCATGGAGCTCCAGTATTTAAGATCACTGACATGTATCCATTTTTCAAGACCATCCTCCTTAATTCCTTTGAGCCACGCCTCCCGGGTTTTATCAATCGAAACCTGGTAGACCTGGAATCCTTTGTCATGGTAAAGATCATATAATCTGACAAGGTTGGGATTTTCTGTTCTGCAGGGTCCGCACCAGGCTGCCCAGATATCAAGGAGAACCACCGATCCTCTTGTTGATGAGAGCTTAATTGTATCGCCCTCAGGATTAGGTAAAGCAATTTCAGGTGCTTTTTCTGTACCTAATGGTATCCGTGAAAAAGGATCCTGTTTGACAGTGGCCGAGATCAATTCCCCGACCTGTTCGTGAAGTAATTTAACGAGCACATAATCAGGGTATAATAATGAAAGGGATGAATCAACCTTTATAAAATAATCAAGATCATCTTGTGGATGAAGCACATATTCACCGGGTGCCACCTGCTGGTATAAAGAAACAAGACTGACCAGGGAGTTGATATTTTCATCTATAAATTTCCTGGTGTACAGGTTAATTTCGTCCAGGTATGACTGTGCCATACTGTCGAGTCTCTCCATTATAAGAGGAAGCTCAGGTTTACCGAGGTTTTTCATGTAAATATCCCGCAAGGCTGAAAGTTTCCTAATGGTATTTCGGAGCACCTGGTTATAGGAAGCCATGAGTTCACTGCCTTTTGAACCTGAAAGAGATATTGGATAATTAAGAGAATCGCAGTAGGCTGTAAAATTTATCTTCTCACCAGGTTCAAGCAGCAGGGTAAGAAAATTAGAATTATCTGTTTTAATTAAATAAAAGGAGGGAAAACCTATTTTCCTGGTCAGGGAAAAAGAGCCATCCTCTGAAACGCGGACAGAATCAACCGTAATAAGCTCATTTCCTTTGAATTCATCAAGAAAAATATATTCACCTTTTGATGTATTTATTAATTTGCCATTTATTTCATTTATATTATTTTTGCAGCCTGAAATTGCCAGACCGGCAACAAGGAACCATAATAGTTTTTTATTCATTACACGAACTATTAATTGATAATTAGTAAAAATTATTGAATAGCAAAGTTATTCTTTTTTTATTCCCCGGAAACGGGGTGAAAATTAAAAATCTTAACCGGAAAACAGGTTTGCAATGTTGAATATTATTATTTAACTTAAAAGACTTTTTATTTAATATAACATGGGTATTGTATGAGCTACATTAAGTTTGACAAAGGCCAGATTGTTAATCTGGAATATTCACTTTGCCGGGAAATAATAAGGACCAACAGGGCGGGCTCCTATGCATCAACAACGATTGTGGAGTGCAATACCCGCAAGTATCACGGATTACTTGTTTGTCCTGTTGATGAGCTTGGCGGAGGCAGGCATGTTCTGCTCTCTTCTCTCGACGTTACAGTTGTCAATCACGATAAAAGCTTCAACATCGGGATCAGAAAATACAAGGGTGATTATTTCAGTCCCAAAGGGCATAAATATGTAGAGGATTTTGAAACAGAGACGATACCGATAAGGATATTCAGGGTTGGAGGTGTTTTGCTTAAGGTTGAAAGGCTCCTGGTACATTATGAGGAACAGTTACTGGTAAGATACAC
>CAZHRV010000200.1:0-8098 GCA_964535035.1 uncultured Rikenellaceae bacterium | reverse complement strand
AGAATTAAAGCGTTATTACCTGTAACTTCATTTCTGAGGTTAAAGGTTGCTATAGATTTTGCAATACCATTTTCTTCTATAAGAAGGTCAATAGTTCCCGCTTGTGTTTGCGCATCATTTGATCTGCCCATTCTGGTTGTTTTAACAACTGCTCTGAACATCAGTTTTACAAAATTATCATCATTCTCATAAGCCAGAATTCCTGCATTTTCCGGTTGAGATGGAGTTCTTGAGCAAACCAATTTTGTTTCAATGGTCCAATCGTTATTTGCACTTTGCAATAAAATGTTTTTGGCATTGTTACTGCCCTCAGATACATCTCCCACTTCACTGGTAATAGTAAGCGAACCGGTTTTAGCTGAGAGACTATGATTAGCCTTGTTTTCTCTTACCCATTCCCACTGTTTTCCAACAGATTCACCATTAAATTCGTCACCTGTTGAATTATTGTCAAAATTGATGTAAAAGGAATTCTTTTCGAGGGTGTTATTATCAACAAAGATTACCACTGCAGTTCCGGGTACACCTTTTGCCTGGGTAATATCAACTTCGATATCTTTATCTAATGCAGTAGCCTTAACCACAGGAATTTTTGATTTGTTTTTTAACAAATAGCTGTACGCTTTAACATCTGAATTAAAGCCAGCGATTTCCTTTCCATCAACAGTGATTCCTGCCGGTGTAAGGTCAGGCATTACTTTTACCGGACAGCTGTTTGACACGGTAGTTCCATTATAGGTAACATAAGCAAATATCGATGCAATTCCGGGTCTATTGGCAGTTACCTTTCCATCTTCATCCACACTTGCTACTGAAGGATTATTACTTTTATATATTATTTTAGCTTTTGTGATATCAATAAAACTATCATCTGTTAAACTTGCAGTTAAACTCGTTTGTCCTGTGTTACCCGGGCGAAATACTATATTATTGCAATCAATAACAACCGTTTTTAATTTTGCAATATAGTTTCCGTTCATATTTGCTTCCACCTGCCCTTTTATGTTCTTTGAAGAAGCGCCAATTTCGAAGATATATCTGCCTTTATCGAAAGTAATTCTTTCGTTTTCAGCGTCCCAGAACCAAAGATCGGAGCAATCGATATAAATCGACACTGTTTTAGTCTGACCTGCCGGAATTGTAACGCGCTTAAATCCTTTCAGCCTCTTAATTGGTCTTTGTAAGGATGCCGGGCTATCAGGAGTTCTTACGTAAACCTGTACGATTTCATCTCCGTCAACTTCCCCTGTATTTTTCACATCAACATTAACTGTTACTTTATCGTTTGGAGTAATGCTATTTTTGCTGATCTCGAAATTACTATAATCGAAAGTAGTATAAGACAGTCCATATCCAAATTCATATGAAACGTCTTTATCAAAGTACCAATATGTTCTGCCATTTTTTCCAGATTCGCCTCTCAGCGTATAATCATTAAAATCAGGAAGATCATTTACGGATTTATACCATGTAATACTTAGTTTTCCTCCGGGATTAACTTCTCCAAATAATATTTTAGCCATTGCTGTTCCCTGTGCCTGACCATTGTAACCGGTCCATATAATACCTGGCACATTAGGATCATTCTTAAAATCTTCCACTTCAACCATTCCCATTCCTTGCATCACAACAATTGTTTTCGGATTGACAGCAGCTACAGCTTTAATTAATTCCACCTGGTTACCTGGTAATGCCAAAGAAAACCTGTCAGATTCTTCTCTTCCTGTAGTTTGATCTGTACCAACAAAAACAATTGCAATATCGGCAGAAGCAGCCATGTCAAGAGTTTCTTTATCTATGGCTGTAACTTCCGGTTCATGATAAACAAGGACAATAGTCTGCGGACCAGTAATACCCAAAGAATTAATTTTAGCTGAAACAGTCACGGATCTTCCAAAACCTCTAAATCCACCACCGCCTTGTTGCTGATTAGCTATAACTTTTTGTGAAGCAATGATATTACCTGTTGCAGATCCAACTCTGGCTTCAATCAATCCACCGGCAGCTACTGTCAACTTAATTTTGATGGAATCAAGATGTGTTATATCGATATTGTTGTAAGAAGTCCAGTCTCCATCCTTAATTCCCCTAACAGAAGGTGAGCCAAATCTTGCTGAAGTTATAAGACCATTTGCCGAAGCATCGAATTTTGTTGCATCATATTCTTTTACCGATCCATCTTTTGCTACGGTTGAAAAACCGATAACAGTGAAGAAATCAGTTCTTTTTTCAGTATTTCCACCCGAACTGTGAACAACTTCTATATCAAGTCCATTTTGCTTAATATAGTTCTGAATACCTGCCAGAGGAGTAATTTTCAGTGAAGGTTCAACCTCTCCTGAATAATCCCCCAACTCAACCTTATCAGCTTGTGGTCCCAATACTGCAATCTTTTTAATGTCGCTTGTATTGAAAGGCAATGCTTTTTTCCCGGTTTTTGTAGCAACATTATTTTTCAGAAGTACTGGTGTTTTGGTTGCAATTTCAACTGCAAGGTCATTATGTGAAGGATCATTAATAATACCAGGTTTGATACCTGCATAAGGGACAATATTTTGAGGATCAAATTCACCTAATCTCATCCTGATTGTAAAAATGTTAACTAATGCTTTATCTATATCCGCTTCCGAAATCAATCCTTTCTCAAGGGCATCAAGAGTGCTTGCCTGGTAAACACTGCCACAATCTGTATCAACCCCGGATTTAAGTCCCATTGCTGTTGCTTCTTCATTGCTATGTACATAATGATGTCCTGTAAGAATATCTGAAATTGCACCACAGTCTCCGGTAACATAACCTTCTAATCCGTAAGTTCTTCTTGCAATAGTATCAACAAGGAATTTACTTGCAGACATTGGTATGCCGTTCACAGCACTGTAAGCGGTCATAATAGCAGGAAGATTATCATTTTCGATTAGTGTTCTGTAAGGCAGCAGGTAAAATTCCCGCATATCCCTTTCATCCATGTCCGCACTACCTGTATGGCGATTAAACTCTGTATTGTTAGCAAAGTAATGTTTTCCACAAGGTACAGCTTTGAGATAAGTTGGATCATTTCCCATCAACCCTTGAATAAAACCACTACTTATCTGCGAAACAAGGAAGGGGTCTTCTCCAAATGTTTCTGCGGTCCTTCCCCACCTTGGATCCCTGGCCGGTTCAACAACCGGAGACCAATAGGTAAGAGTAAAAAGAAGATCGTGATTAAAACCTCTGGCTTCATCAGCGATTACTGAAGTTTCTCGTTTTATCAAATCCGGATCCCAGGTAGATCCAACCGCAACACTATTTGGGAATGAAGTTGCTGTCATTCCACTGTTATTATTTCTCCCCATAATTCCGTGAAGCGCTTCACCCCATACATCGTATTTGTTGATTCCCAAACGGGGAATTGGAGGCATAGTATTGCCCAGCTGGCTTTGTTTCTCCTCAAGGATCATCCTTGAAACAAGATCAGCTGCCCTTTCCTTAAAGGAATAAGCAGTGTTAAGATAAATTGGTTTTTTAGCCGTTTGGCTGCCTGGTAAAAATGCCATTACAGCAAAACCACTGAGAATCAAAAATATGATTCTGGTAATTTTAATTTTCATAATGTAATAATTAATTTATTTATTGTCCTTAAAGTACGATAAGCAATAATTTATAAAAATACCCCTTTTCAATTATTTCAATTATTCATTCTTAATATCCAGAATGGAATTTAGTTTATAGGTACTTCCTTTGTTAGTATCAAATGTTACTATTTTCCCTTTGTAGTTCAGAGAGCATGTATTTCCTGCCTTTGATAATACTTCTATTCCTGTAAGCAGTCCATCTTCCCAACTCATTGAAATTTCATAACCGCCCCTGACACAAATACCACTCACTGTTCCTGAATTCCAGGCATCCGGTAATGCAGGCAATAGGTATATCTCCTTTTCATTTGATTGCATTAACATTTCAACCATACCCGCAGCGCCACCAAAGTTTCCGTCAATCTGAAAAGGCGGGTGGGCATCGAATAAATTCGGGTAGGTACCGCCGCCGCCGCCATAATTAATATTTTTTGCGCCATCCGGTTCAACATAAGTCAGTAGTTCTCTGAACATCTTATAGGCATGATTCCCGTCTTTAAGCCGCGCCCAAAGATTGATACGCCATCCCTTTGACCATCCCGTGGTTTCATCACCTTTAATTTCAAGTGTTTTCCGACAGGCATCTGCCAGTTTTGGTGTTATATTTGGAGTTATTTGATGGCCGGGATATAATCCGAATAAATGAGTTTGATGACGATGTTGTGGTTCTGCATCTTCCCAGTCATGATACCATTCCTGTAAATTTCCTTTTTTACCTATTTGATAGGGATACAATTGGTTCATCGCTGTTTCCAAACTATCTCTCAACCCGGCATCCATATTGAGTTCTTTTGATGCTTGTATGGTTTGCTTAAAGCACTCCCTGATCATAGCAAGGTCTGAAGTGGAGCCATAAAGTGTTGCCCCCTTGAAACCATCAGGTGTAAAATAAGAATTCTCAGGTGACGTTGAGGGTGATGTAACCAGGTAACCTTGCTTGTCTTTTGTAAGCCATCCGAGACAAAACTCTGCTGCACCTTTCATTAAAGGGTAGGCATAATCCTTCAAAAAATCCTTATCTCCTGTATATGAATAATGATCCCAAAGGTGGGTTACAGCCCAGGTTCCGCTCATATTCCAGCAAGCCCACATCGGTTCACCCTGCCCAAAATCACCTACGGGATTACTCATAGCCCAGATATCGGAATTATGACAAGCAGCCCATCCCTTATCAACGCCATAAAATGTTTTTGCAGTAACTTTCCCGGTTTCTGCGAGGTTGCCAATGAATGTAAGGAAAGGCCTGTGCATTTCGGGAAGATTGGCACACTCGGCCAACCAATAGTTCTCCTGCACATTGATATTCATGGTGTAATTACAGCTCCATGGCGGACGTATATACGGATTCCAGATTCCCTGCAGGTTTGCCGGCACCTTATCAGTCCTTGAGCTGGAGATTAGCAAATATCGGCCATATTGAAAATAGAGTATTTCAAGGCTTTTATCTTCAGCGCCCTGAGTATATCTTTTCAGACGTTCATCGGTCGGCAAATCGGGAACAGTACATTCATCCAAATCAAGGCTTACCCTGCTAAAAAATGATTTGTAATCCTTCAGATGTTTCTCTTTTAAAGTTTGGTAACTTTTTGCGAATGCATCCGTCAATTGTTTTTTCGCAATAGCTTTATTGTCCAATCCATTTTTTGCCGGATCTTTATCAAAACCACTAAAACTAGTCGCAATGGATACAAATAATGTTGCTTCATCGGCATTGCTCACTTCCATTATACTGTCTGAAACAATTACATTTCCTCCTTTATTTTTAATTTTGACATAAGCAGAAAACCTGGTTCCCCTGTTTTCATCAAAACGAATTGGGTCAGGTATATTCCATCGGTAATCAGGTTCTGCATGGTAGGGGGCATAACCATCTATCTGCAAAATATTTTCATTCGCAGCGCTTGAATACTTCAACAAACTTTGAAATTTTACGCTGAAGTTTAATGACTCTTTTTTACTGGCGGATAGCTTAATGACCATTATACTGTCAGGATTTGAAACAAAATATTCACGGGTATAAGTCACTCCATTCAGGTCATATCTTACTTTGGCTATGGCTTTACTAATATCCAGTTCACGGTAATAATTTTCATAGTTGTCATGATGCTCAAATTCCAAAAACATTGTACCCAGAGGTGCATAGGATTCGGAGAACTTACCCTGAATATTTTTGTTCAATATTTCAGCTAACCTGTAATCTTCCTGTTTTAATGCTTCACGAATCTCAGGAATATATTTATATGCATCGGGGTTCATGTATGGATCAACCGGTTCTCCGGCCCACAAAGTAACATCGTTAAGATAGATTTGATCAGATGCAACACCGCCAAATACAGAAGCGCCATGTTTGCCATTTCCAAGTACAAGCGTTTCCTCAAAATACTCTGCCGGCGTATTGTACCATAATGTTGTGTTTGATTGTGCAATGGCCAGCATAGAACTAAATAGCATTACAAAAGGAATGAGTTTTAAAACCGGAAGTCTTTTTTTTCTTAGCACATGCTTTTCCCTCCATTATAAATATAAGGTAACGAGTGTGTATAATAATTTGTGTCTCATTAATTAACTACTCGAAAGGTACAAGCCGTGCAGCAAATCCTCCCCGTCGTAAAAATTTTACATCAACAGAATCGGAATTATCAACCACAAGGTATTGTATATTAAAATCCTTGTCATGTTTACCTTACCCGCAATTAATTATTTTTCTTGTCCTATAAAGGGAAAAGACCCTTTCATTATTTGTTCTCCGGATATATACAGAGGCTGTATATTTAACAAGATTTTAAAAACATAATAAACCTGGCTTGCCAATTTATTCTGTTATGTCTTATTAAATGTCCGTGCTATTTTCTTAGAGTCAAGTTTAATTCTCCTTTACAGTCGATAACCAGATATAAATTTTTATACAAATAATTGAATTTATTTGATGATTACACCTTTTTGGAAAGCAATTTCACGGTAACTTTCCCGTATAAAGATAAAGAATTTTTATAAAATGATGATAAACAAAAAAATCTGCTGAATTAACATCAAGCATTTCAAATTTATTTTACATTCTCTTTTTTTAAGAATCCCAATAAAAGCTGAAAATTGATTAGGCAGGAAGGAGAATAAAGCTCCAATCGATATTTTTTTGATCCATTCAGAACCCTGCTAATCATTAATCTGCAGGGTCATAATAATTAATATAAAACGTGTTAAAAAACTGTGAAGATTATCCTGAACGGGATTACAATATTATTCATAAAGTCAGTTTTATTAAGCAATCAGACCATATAAGTCAGACAGTCGGGAGGATTTGTCGCAAAATTACAGAAATAAATAAGAGGAATGCCCCTTTGCAATATATGTAGTTAGCACTCATTTTGGAACAAATCGCAAAGGATAAACATAAAATAATAAATATTAACTTAGTAATTTTAATTACTATGATAAATTAATTAAACATGACGAGAGTTATAATAATTACCTTTCTTATTCAAATAGCTTTATCCGGGAATGCTCAATATCAAATTAATACTAGTGAAAAGGGTATTGATTATTATATAAATCCAATTTTCGCAGGTGATTACCCAGACCCTAGTATACTGCGCGATGGTGATGATTATTATATTGTTCATTCAGCTTTTGAATATTATCCCGGGTTACTAATTTGGCATTCAAAAGATTTAATAAATTGGACACCGGTAACAAATGCACTGCATACATATGTAGGTTCGGTTTGGGCTCCCGATTTAATTAAATACAAGAATAAATATTACATCTATTTCCCGGCTAATAATACAAACTATGTTGTGACAGCTGATTCAATTAATGGCCCCTGGAGTAAGCCGATAGATTTAAAAGTGGGCAACATTGATCCCGGACATGTTACAGACACTGATGGTAAACGATATTTGTATTTTAGCAGTGGTGGTTATGTACCCTTGTCTGATGACGGACTTTCTGTTACAGGTGAATATAAATATGTATATAATGGTTGGCCAATACCTCGTGAGTGGAGTGTTGAGTGTTTTTGTCTGGAAGGTCCGAAGCTCGTAAAACGAGGGGATTATTATTATCTGACAGTTGCTCAGGGAGGGACTGCCGGACCACCAACGAGTCACATGATAATTTCTGCACGTTCAAAATCACCTTTTGGCCCCTGGGAAAATTCTCCTTTTAACCCTATAATAAGGACCACCGAAAGTTCTGAAAGATGGTGGTCGAAAGGTCATGGCACTATTTTCGAAGATGCAAAAAATAAATGGTGGATAGTATTTCATGGTTATGAAAACGGACATTATAATATGGGTCGCCAGACCTTACTTGAACCAATAGAATGGACAAAAGATGGCTGGTTTAAGACACCCGATGATATAAAAACAGATGAACCGATTAAAAGACCTGTAGATGTTGCTTCAAATTCGGTATTCTCATTAAATGATAATTTTGCCGGCAATACATTAAAACCACAATGGAAATTCTTTGGAGAATACGATACC
>CAZHRV010000199.1:0-4140 GCA_964535035.1 uncultured Rikenellaceae bacterium | reverse complement strand
GGCTTTACTGGATTAATCCGTCTTTCACGTGATATAAGAAAACAGTACAGATTTGACCATATAATTGATCTTCATGATGTTATCAGATCAAAGATCCTGAGGTGGATATTCAGATTATATGGAATACCGGCTTCAGTGATTGACAAAGGCAGAGCAGAAAAGAAACATGTAATAAAGGGGAGAACCCGTATACCATTAAAACATTCTGTGGAGAGGTATTGTGATGTTTTCCAGAAAGCAGGTTTTCTTGTTATTCCTGAAAAGGTACAATCATTAAAACCTTCCCCCGGGGCAGTGAGTAAAATAACAGGTTTACCCCTGGTGCCTGACATGATTAACATAGGTGTTGCACCATACGCAAAACATGAACTTAAAATCTGGCCGGAAGAAAATATGATCAGGCTTCTTGCTCTTATTTCAGAAAAAAATAATGCAAAGTACTGGTTATTTGGCGGCAGGGAGGAATCTGACCGTTTATACTCTTTTCATGAGAGGGTCCCGGAATCATTTGTTGTTTCAGGGGGAATGAGTCTGCGTGAAGAACTTGATCTCATGAGCAATCTTGATTTCATGATTTCAATGGATTCATCAAATATGCACATGGCAGCATTGAGCGGAACAAAGGTAATATCAATATGGGGTGGTACTGATCCCATAACAGGTTTTGGTGCATGGCAGCAGCCGGATGAATTCGCAATAAGAATACCTGTTGAAGAACTTACCTGCCGGCCTTGCACAATTTATGGTAAAGGTAAATGCCGCAGGGGCGATTTTGCATGTATGAACTGGTTGACCCCGGAACAGGTCTTTGGAAGAATAATGAATTTGAAATTATTGTAATAATTCTGCCAATGAGGATTTATAATCTGTGCTTGCAACCTCGCTGACTGTACAATTTTCAAATCCTGAGCCGTATGCCGTAACGTACTAACAAGATTGTCAGTCCAAGCATCAGCAGAGCCCAGATCAGGGAACCGGTTATAACTATAAATAATTCTGATGATGTCTTATAAATAAGAATAGGAACACCGGTCATCCATATCAGGTGGTATAAAATATTAGTTGCCAGATAGGTGGTAAGTGAATTTTCTCCGGCAGGCTTCAGAAATTTCGCCCGGTTTTTTTTATCTATAACATCTGTAATCCGGTATATAAGGGTGAATACAATATAACTTATACCAGTACATATTATATACCAGCTTAGTGTAGTCTTAATATTTGAGATTACAAACAGGTTGCGTAATAAGAATCCTGAGATGAGAAAAAAAAGACCAAGCCCGAAAAAAACAAAGATTACTTTTCTATAGTCAGATGACAGGAGTTTCTTTAAAATAACTCCACCTGTCAGTCCTGTAAGTACAATTAAAGGATTGCTTCCGTCAATCACCACACCCAGAATTGGTTTAACAGGATTGAGAAAATCAAGGAGCTTTAATCCCGACAGGATATTCAGCGTAAAAAATAATAAAGTAACAAGTATTATTTTTAATATCGAATCGCGACACAATACATAAGTATAGGCAGAAACAAGATAACTCCATCCGATCAGTCCCAGTATGCCCCACCACCCAATGATCAGCGAACCGTTATTTTCAGGTTCCCCTGACCGGAACTTAAAAATCAGGATTATGAATATAGCCAGGGCAGCCAGCTTTAATCCGGTAACAGTGAAGATGCGTTTATCCTTATCACGGTAATCGTTCCAGAAGAGGAATACGGCTATATACATCAGAAGTGCCCAAAGGTTTTTACCCATGCCGGTAAGTTCCGGATCAACCCTGCCGGTGTTGAGCATAAGTACCCCTATTATCAGCAGGCTGACGGTCCTGGTCACAATATGCCGGCTGATATCATACAATGAATCACCCCTGGAGAATCTTTTTGAGAAAGCAAATGGAATTGCCATTCCCACGATGAAAAGAAAACCCGGGAATACCCAACCGGCCAGGCCCATGCCGTAATTATCGGCAGGTATATGGCTTAACCATGACGGGGCGATCTGCATGTTAAGGTCATTGACAAATAGCATGAGGAGGAGGGTAAGTCCTCTCATTATATCTAATGAGTATATCCGATTATTGTTAGGCATGGGATCGATTGATTAAGCATGTAAAGATTATAAAATTTTATTAATTTTGGAGGTCGGTTCTAAAAAACGGGATGTAGCGCAGTCCGGTAGCGTACTTCGTTCGGGACGAAGGGGTCGCGAGTTCAAATCTCGCCATCCCGACAAAAAATATGTCTTATTTTGTTTATATAAACCAAAGCCAAAAGGATAACAGGTATTACATTGGGAGCACCGGTAATGTTGAAAAACGACTCAAATTTCATAATTCCGGAAGGCAACGATCAACTCGCTACAGGATACCCTTTGTTTTAATATATACTGAAAGCTTTTCGAGTAAAAGGGAAGCCCTGAAGAGAGAACATTATATAAAATCATTAAAGGGAGGAGAAGCCTTCCGGAGACTTATTGGGAAGTGATCAGGGGAGTAGCCCCGCCGTTGGCGGGGTACTACGTTCGGGATCCCGCCAGAGGCGGGACGGGTTCAAATCCCGCCTCTCCGACAATTTCTTATCGGGATTCGGGACGTAGGGGCCGGAAGTTCGAGTCTTCTCACCCCGACTATTAACAAGAATAAGCTATTGTAAATCAGTAAATTACAGTGGTCTTCTTGTTAGTAGTAGAAATAATAGTAGAAAAATATTGAGTAACTGCATATTCTACAACAATTTTTCTTATTTTTTCGCCAGTGTCGTTTTTTAAATTATAAACCGGTAATTTTGACTCCTGAACAATCCCGCAGCCTCTATTCGAAGAT
The DNA here is from genome assembly GCA_964535035.1 of uncultured Rikenellaceae bacterium. Lineage (GTDB taxonomy): Bacteria > Bacteroidota > Bacteroidia > Bacteroidales > VadinHA17 > LD21. The sequence continues at coordinate 1,318 of CAZHRV010000199.1, read as the reverse complement.
CACCTGGCGTCTTATTCCGCTTATGTTTATCTGTTACATAATAGCTTATGTTGACCGCATAAATATCGGCTTTGCAAAGCTACAGTTGCGGGAAGTGCTTGGGGTGGATGACAGGATTTTTGGAAGTGTTTATGGTTTAGGGGCCGGACTTTTCTTCATCGGCTACTTCCTTTTTGAAATACCCAGCAACCTTATTCTGCAACGTGTCGGAGCACGAATATGGATAGCCCGGATTATGATTGTCTGGGGTATTGTTTCCTCTTCTATGATGTTTATTCGCAGTACAACGGGTTTCTATTTATTACGCTTTCTTCTCGGCATAGCTGAAGCCGGCTTCTATCCTGGAATGATCCTATATCTTACATACTGGTTCCCTGACAAGCAGAGAGCTCATAAAGTGGCGCTTTTCGCAACCGGGACCGTCGTTGCAGGAATTGTTGGTTCTCCGCTTTCAGGGGCCATTCTTGAACTTCATGGCTCAGGTGGTCTGGAGGGGTGGCAGTGGCTTTTCCTTCTTGAGGGCATCCCGGCTGTAATTATGGGCCTGGTTGTTATCTTCGTCCTTCCTGACCGTCCCCGGAAAGCACGATGGCTTTCCTCAACTGAAAAGGTCTGGATCCAGTCACGTCTCGACGAAGAAACACTTCAGTCTAAGGGTCGGGCGCATTTTCGGCTGTCTGAGGCTTTTATGAGTGGCCGTATCTGGCTGCTCTGTTTCATATATTTTCTGCTTACCGTAGGAATATACGGCTACGAAATGTGGATGCCCTCGATCATAAAAGAATTCTACGTACAGAGTTATTCCATTGTAGGATTGATAAATGCAATTCCCTATCTCATAGCTGTTATAGTTATGCTTATAATCGGATACCATTCCGATAAAACAGGGGAAAGACGGTGGCATGTCGCAATAGCAGCTTTCGCTGCAGCAGCAGGCTTCGGTTTCAGTGCATATCTGCAGAATCCATATCTGGCGATGATTGCACTGATGGCCTCTTTGGTCGGGTTGAAATCTGCGATGGGACCTTTCTGGGCGCTTTCAACGACCTTTTTAAGCGGAACGGCAGCCGCCGGAGGCATTGCACTTATCAATTCAGTAGGTAATCTAGGCGGATTTGTCGGCCCTACCCTGGTAGGAGTTGTGAACGACAGGACAGGTAGTATCGAGATGTCTCTATGGATTCTGGGAGGAGCTTTACTGCTTATGGGAGTTCTGATTCTTTCCATCAGACGCTCCCGACTTACGAATGGCTGATAGCGTCTGTAGATATTAAATTAATGATTTATTTTGGTAAAATAGTTGTAAACATGTTATTTT
>CAZHRV010000198.1:0-19312 GCA_964535035.1 uncultured Rikenellaceae bacterium | reverse complement strand
AGGTGGGACTTTGAAAACCTGCTTTTTTGGCAGCATTCAATATTGTCTGACCCTCTTCAGCTTCAAGTTCAATATTATCTATTATGATCCTGATCATCATTGAGATTTACTATTTCAACAGCATCTTCAGGACATACTATTCTGCAGTTATCGCATTTTGTACACAGCTCCTGGTCAATCTCATGCTTCTCATATGGTTTGAATTCTATTGCGTCAACCGGGCACTCCTGGAAGCATTTTGTGCATCCGGTACAATCATCATTTATCACATATTTTATAAGATCCCTGCATTTCTTTGCCGGACAGTATCCATTTGTATGGGCTTCATATTCAGATCTGAAATATTCCAGTCCCGTAAGGACAGGATTGGGAGCAGTTTTTCCAAGACCGCACAGGCTGCCATTCTTTACATCGTGGCATAATTTTTCCAGCTCATCGATCTCATCCATGGATGCTTTACCTTCGCTCAGTCTTGTAACGATATTCAGCATCTGTTTTGTCCCTACACGGCAGAATGTGCATTTTCCGCATGATTGCTTGTGTGTGAATGTCAGAAAATACTTTGCGATATCAATCATACAGTCGGTATTATCGAGGACAACCATCCCGCCTGAGCCCATCATTGCGCCTATCTGTGTAAGTTTCTCATAATCAACGGTAGTGTCGGCCATGCTGGCAGGTATGCAACCTCCCGATGGACCGCCTATCTGGACAGCTTTAAATGTTCTTCCTTCCCCGACACCATTCCCGATCTGTTCAACTATTTCTCTTATAGTTATTCCCATCGGGACCTCAATAAGACCTCCCTTAGATACTTTGCCTGCCAGTGCAAAGACCTTTGTTCCCTTGCTTTTTTCAGTCCCTATAGTACCAAAGGCCTCACTTCCGTTATTTATTATCCATGGAACAAGGGAGAGAGTTTCAACATTGTTCACAAGTGTCGGTTTGCCTCTGAAACCTTTTACCGCTGGATAAGGAGGCCTGAAATGGGGAGAGCCGCGTTTACCTTCAAGCGAAGCTATCAGTGCTGTCTCCTCACCACATACGAAAGCTCCCGCGCCTTCAAATATTCTAATATCGAATGAAAAAGTTGATTCGTAAATATTATTCCCAAGAATTCCCCTTTCATAACATTGGCTGATTGCATTTCTGACTCTTGCAACAGCAAGCGGATATTCGGCCCTTATATAAAAGATACCTTCGCGAGCGTCTGTGGTATATCCGGCTATAAGCATCCCTTCAATTATCCTGTATGGAAATGACTCCAGAAGCATCCTGTCCATGAAGGCTCCCGGGTCACCCTCATCTCCGTTGCAGACAATGTATTTCGGGCTCCCCGAAGCTTCAGAAAAGATTTTCCATTTTTTGCCGGTCAGGAATCCTGCGCCGCCACGGCCCCTTAAACCGCTACGGATAATTGTATCTGTTATTTCTGAACGATCGGATGACTGAAGCGATTTTCTTAAGGCGTCGAAACCTCCCAGCATCAAATATTCTTCAGATGAATCGGGGGAGAGGATACCGCTGTATAAAGTTGCCAGGTGTACCTGCAGACGGAGAAAGTTATTAAGGTATTTCTCTCTTACCTCTCCGGGCAGATTTACCGGGCTTGCGGTCTTTTCATCCGACACTAATGAATCTGTAAGATCATTTAACCTGTAAAGTATCTTTTTGTTAAATGACCCTGGTTTTATATGATTCAGCAAAATCTCCTCAACCTGCTCTTTCCTGACATTGGTATATCGGTGATGAATATTTTCCCTTGTAACTATCTCAAGCAGAGGTGTCTGATTACAGACTCCCACACATCCCACAGGTTTCAGCTTGATATTAAGATCATAGCCCTCTTTGACTTCTATCAGGCTGGAAAGGATTTCCCTGCTGCCCCCGGCCACACAACATGAACCAAGTCCGATCCGAACTTCCGCGTCAAGGCTGCCTCCGTTTTCATCGTTTTTAATCTGAGGCTCCCTGCTGTGAAATGCAAGGAAGTCTTTTAATATGTCACCGGCACGGTTAGGCTTAACATGTCCATAAGTCTTTCCATCTATCTGTACCACAGGAGCTAAAGTACAGCATCCCAGGCAGGCAACCACCTCAATTGAAAAGAGATTATCAGGTGATACATTATGTGTGTCATCTATTTTAAGTTCTCTCTGAAATGCCTCTGAAATCAGCTGTGACCCCTTTACATGGCAGGCAGTGCCTGCACATATCTTTATTACATGCTTTCCAACGGGAAGATGCCTGAACTGTGAATAGAAAGTTGATACACCCGACAGCTGTCCCGGAGTGATCTCAGTAACCCTGCATATATGCCTGAGAGCTTCAGAAGGAAGATAATTGAGCTTCTTCTGAACCTCCTGCAGGATAAGTATTACTTTATCCTTTTCACCTCCCGTGTGTCCGATGATCTCATCAACAACCGATGTTATCTCATTAATATCAACCGGCTGGCAGGTGCAGGCTGTTGTTACGTTATTTGTTTTCTTCCTGGTCAATCCTGTGAAATACAATAAAGGTTATTTTTTCCTCTTATATAGATCTTCTTATCCGAAAATGCCGGTGTACAGTCAGCAGGTTCACCCAAAGGTGATACAGAAATCAGCTCAAAGGTATCTGCAGCTTTCACAATATGTGTTGTACCTGCCCTGTCGAGAAGATATACCTTATTATCTGCAATTACAGGGGATGCATAAAACTGTTCCATGAAATAGTGTGTCCACAGGGTATCACCTTCCTGAGGATTATAGCATGCAACATCACCATATCCGGTTGCAATTACAAGGATATGGTTGTTAGCAACAGGACTGGAGACATCCGAAGTGTAAGTATTGTCCTCCCACACAACAGAGGCGCCGGCTCCGGGTTTTATTGCTGCCAGTTTTTGATAATCCGTCACTGCATAGATCATTGTTCCGTTTACAGCCAGTGAAGGAGCAACATCACCTGACAGGCAGTCAACTGACCAAAGTTCTTTCCCGTCAACAGGATCAAAGGCAGTTACGGCAGGATTACCGTTTATCACTACCTGTGTTTTACTATTAAATGTAGCTATTACAGGAGATGACCAAACCGGATAACCCCTTCTTGCAGTTTCCCATATCATCTGCCCGGTGCCTGTGTCAAACCCCATTATCGACAGTCTTTCATTCGAATCATGCTGTAAAATGAGAGTATTTTCATGAATTAAAAGTGAACTTGAATACCCGTATACATTCTCAAGAGTGCCTACATTGAGAGCCCACTTTTTGTTACCGTAATGATCGAGACATATTAAATTGCCATTCGCAAATATTGCACAAACAGAGTTGCTGTTTACTGCAGCAGAGGATACTGCAAGTCCTGCTTCAGCGTCCATTTCCGGCAGTACGGAAGGCTCACCGGGTATCTCTGAAGCAGATGCTGTCCATAGTATAGTGCCGGTATTCTTATCGATACAATACAGTTCTCCATGTGTCCCATTGGCTCCTGTTACAAAAAGTTTGTCACCCCATATCACCGGAGAGCTTTTTCCATTTGCCGGTACCTGTAACTTCCATTTAATATTTAATCCGGTTTCTCCGTCCCATTCTGTTGGATAACCAGCACCTCCGGCAATTCCGCGGCTATCCTGCCCCCTGAAAAACGGGTAATTGGTTGCATCAGGACTGAATTCTTCTGCAGCGATTACAGTTTTTTCATTGTCAGCTAATGAATATCCTGTATTATCCTTTGCTGCAGATTTCTCAACTTTCACTGTTTTTGCAGTTCTTATATCAGGAAGATTACTTCTTAGCAGGAACGAAGATAATATTGCACCAACAGTAATTACTGAAGCTGAAATCATTAACAGCTGTCTTCCTCGCTTCTGTTTTAGCTCAGGATCCGGTATATCACCCGGTACTGATGGTAAAACCTTCTCATTACCTGTTATCAGTCGCTGGCATATAATAAAGACAATTGCGCCTGCAAGAAGCAGGTATGATCCCGTTTCTATCTGACGGCGAGTGGCATAGTATGCTTTTCGTGCCATTAGATCCATAGCCCTTATCTGCTCAGCTTTATTTGCATTATCAGGATCTTTGTCATATTGTTCCTTAAGTTCCAGTAATGCCGGATTATCCAGAGGATCTATGGATTTTAGCTGTATAAAGCTGAATATCATCGTCAGTGCGACTATCACTGTAAATACTCCTGCTATCTGGCTGATACTCTTAAGTATTGATATTTCTTTCTCTGTCAGCTTCATCATATACTTTTATTATTAACTTCAACAGGGCAGTATCTGAAACAGCGTCCGCAGCTGTAACACTTTCCCTGATGCGGTTTATATTCTGTCCTTGTTTTTCTGGTTGTCATAGCAACCAGACTGATCCCCAGTGATAATCCCAGGAAGATACCGGCCCATGGTGAAGCTTTCCTGAATCTTGAGATTATATCAATTTCATTAGCGAATAAATCATCTTCCGTTTGTCCCGACTCTTTGAATGCAACGGCTGTCTCTGATACAGCCTCAATGCCTGTCTCTTTCTCCATTCTAATTTCCTTTGCCAGTCTGACCTCTCTGTGAATATCTGCAAGCGCAGGTGCCATATTAAAAAGGATAAGTCCCCCTGCAGCAGCAAATACCGGGATCAGAAGAAAATATGCTATAAACCGTTTTCTTGATTTTACGGGTTCCACGGGTACCTGATCAACATTTGAAGGAAGTATTGCATCATATGGACAAGCATCTTCTTCGCAAAGCCTGCAGTTTGTACATTCGGCAGGAGTGATGGTAAGGTGTTTCCCGGCAAACCTTGAAAAAATATTAAGAAGAACACCATACGGGCACAGGTACCTGCAATAGGGGCGGTTAATAAATATACCGGCAAGAAGAAGGAGCACCCCGAATATTATCATTGTATAGGTAGCATCCAGCCGGAAGATACCCACATATGGATCATACCTGCATATAATGAATTGACTCTTCATGGAAGCAAAGAGTACTGCCAGGGCAAGGTAAATGAACGGGATTGCAGCCATGACAGATTCAACAGCCCTGGGCAGTTTTACCGGTTTAAATCCTGTCAGTTCCTGAATAGCTCCAAGAGGACATACACCTGCACAGAAGACCCGTCCGAAAAGAAGTGCAAATACTAACGGTATGAGGAAGAAAAGGAGAGTTGTCAGAGGAATAGCATAACCATCGTTAAAGAGTGCCAGGGCTACATTCTGCACAGATCCTACCGAACAGATGCACCCCTCGCGGTAGAATCCGAAATAGGCAAGAGAGAATACCGACATCCAGATAATCCCCTGGCGTGATCTCTTCTTCAGAGCCAGCCAGGAGGTTACAGAAAGAGCAGCTATTAAAACACCCACATCAATATATTCCCATGCCTGAGACCGCTGTAAAGGTTGTTGATATTCCGGGTATACATATCCTGACTCAAACTCAGGCCGGGGAAATCTTTCCTGGGCAAACAAAACAGCATGCCAGAGAAGCATTATCAGCAATAGGATATATGGTAAATAGTGTTTAGTCATTTATTTTCCGGTTCCTGGTTATATTTTTCTTTCCAATAGACCCACCCCTTTCCCCTCCCAGGAGGGGAACCTGTTGGATTTACTCCTCTTCAACCTTGTTCAACTTTTCAACTTTTCAACTTTTTATTCTGGTTCTTTGTCTTTCGGAATATATTGAAAATCAACAGGTATCCTCGAGACAGCCTGTGACGGACAGCTACGTGCAATTGAACAGTCATTACAGTTTACACAGATATCATGCTTGATCTGCATATATAAAGAACCATTGCCAAAATCGGTACATCCCTTTACACATTTGGCACATCCGTCACACAAGTCTTCATTGATCGTGTATTCAAAAAAGGGTTCCTCCACAAATCTTCTTGTAATGGCTCCTGTAGGACACAGCTGGAGCTCAGCTCCCGTATTGTAAGTTTTAGCTTCCGGTCGTAAATAGCCTCCACAAAGGTCGCAATAACCACATAGTTTAAATGCATGTACGCATTTTGATGCGGAAGGGGTGAGGACACAATTTGTTTTACACTGGCCGCAGGCCGTGCATTTAAAAGGATCAATTTGCCAGACATACCCTTTTGTTGAGGTTTTTTTTGAAAGTAACAGCGGTATTGTTACAACTGGTGCTACGACAAGTATTTTTCCTGCTTTCTTTACAAAATCCCTTCTCGACTCATATTTATTCTTTCCCTCTTTCATTTCGCATCTTGTAAAAACTTACTGCAATCTGATTCACCTTTACAAATACCAAAACCCGGACAATTACTACAATCATTTGTATTGCTGATTCTTTTGCCCAATGATATAGCAATAAATGCTAAAAGCGAGGCCATTATAATTCTGATTAACCTCTTCAAAAAAATTGCTCTCGGAATTTTGTTATCCATCTCTACATTTTGTGTCATGTTGCTATAGAGACGCTGCATGCAGCTTCTCTACTACCTTATTGATTATCATTTTCTTGTAAACACATACAATTTATTATCAGCAGAATTTGCACCATAGATTGTTTTACCATCTTCTGATGCCACATCCAGCGGTGCAGAAGCAATAAAATCATTATCTGACGAAACATACTCAATAAATCCGCCTTCAGGACCCATTATCTTTATCCTGTTAATACCTTTTTCCGCTGTAACGAATCCCTGGGGTATAATAGCAAAATGAGCCGGATTACAACATCCGCAAAAGCTTTCCGGAGCACTGCCAGGCTCACCAAAGGATGATAATATCTTTCCGTTGATTGTCCGCTTTTCAATCCTGAAGATGCCTGTGTGTGCCATGAACAGATTATTATCATCAGTAAGGTTAACATCGAAATAGGGACTCGGGATTAGCAATTTATCACCGAAATGACCGATCAATGAAATTACTTCGCCATCTTTTCGAAGTATAAAAACTGTTTTATTACCTGCGTCTGCAATTGCCAGATAATCTTTATTTGCAGATACTGAGGTTATTATACAGTTTGCTTCATACGGTCCCCATTCATTTATCAATTTCCCATCTCTGTTAAGCAGAAATATCAATTCTTCAGATGTAGCAAAAACAGTGTCGCCATACACTGAAATAGCTGTAATCTTTTCAGGTGTATCCAGTGTCCAGATGTCTTTTAAATCTTCACTGTAGCAGGATACAAAAGAATCACCTCCCAGATATATATTTCCATCAGCAGAAACAGCTACTGCTTTAAGTCCTTCTCTGATAAACACTTCCTGCTCTATTCGCCATTTATCAGGGTGTGTTTCCATATTATCTGCTGCATCGGTTTGCTCTTCGTCAGACCTTTCAGGCTGGGCAATGTCATATATAATATACCCGATAAAAGCCAGTATGATAACAAGAGAAAACAGGGCTAAAAATTTCTTTTTGTTCATAATTGATCCTCCTTTCCAACATAAAGTGAGATCATATTTCTCGAATCCCTCATGATGAGGTAATTACCAGTCAGGGCCATCGGGCCCCAAGCTTCAATTCCATCCAATATCTTATATTCCGAAACAAGTGAAGCACCTGAAGATCCTAGTTTAAATATATAAAGGTTTGCATCATCATCAAGCAGGAACATCCTGTTGCCGCTGACGATATATGGCCCCAGACCACGACCGAACCTGTTCTCTTTGCCGCTTGACCATACAGGGGTTCTCAGATCAGAAATATTATAGCATACCAGTTGTTTCTTAAGGGCCCCGGCGTTTTCAGGCATTACCGTCCACACGAGATCGCCGGTGATCACAGGTGTATGCTGGTCGCTTGATGCTCCCTCCATGGCCTTATGCATTTCAATTACAGTAGCAGAAAAGGATGAACCGTCATAGTTTATTCTTATTCTTGCTCCGCCGGCTCCGTAAGCACCAAAAACAGCTATCTCATTGTTGCCAAGAAGAATAGGAGAGGCAGCTGTTGTTGCAGGATTCCATTCTTTGGTAAGCCACAATAACTTTCCTCTGTCTTCATCCTCTGCTGATACTCCGCATACGCCTCCGATTGCATTGTAAACATACATTTTCTTATTATGTATCACCATTGGCATTATTGATCCGTGAGCCATTCTGAGAGAATCCCGGTTAGGTGTTCTCCATAATTCCTGTCCCGTGGCACAATCAATACCGATCATAAGAGCTTTACCTCCGGGCGCCAGCACAGCTACATCATTGTCAATCAGAGGACACTGACCTGTGTACCAGTCGGGAGTTATTTTCCCTTTAGTGGTTCCCGGGATACCGAACTCCTTCTCCATGTCAAGGGTCCATAAAAGATCACCTGATTCCCGATTGAGACACATAACATGAGACCTGGGACCGATAGTAATGATATATTTATCCGTTACTGCAGGGACAGTTCTTGAATAACCATGGTTTCTCTTTATATCTACATAATACCATCTTCTCCAGAGTTCTGTACCGGATGTTAGTGAAAAGCATCTTAGCATGTCTGCCTTGCGTCTTTCATTATAATCCATGACATAAACCCTGCTATCAAATACGGCAGGACCCGCATAACCTTCTCCCAGGGTAACTTTCCATACTACACGCGGACCTGTTGAATCCCATGATTCAGCAAGGGGTACAGTATCATGGTTTATATTATCGAAATATGAACCTCTGAAATGTGGCCAGCTGCCATATGCATATTCATCAAATTGATTCAGAGTATCAAAATACTCCCCGATTACAACAGTATCCGGCCTTGGCTCAATCTTTGGCCTGTTGTCCGTTCCGGGTACCCGCATCACAATATCTGCCGGATAATGATAACCGGTAAACCACCAGATTAGGACCACGGCAAACAAAATTGCCGTGATCCCTGCTATGATCTTTCTATTTATCCTGCCGCGATTCACCTTTTATTATTACTTCAGGTATTTTACCTCTTTATATTGTAAGCCATAAGGGCTTCGCCATGCCTGATATAAAGTACACCATTATTAATGACAGGATGAGCCCAGTAAGGACCTGTTCCTTTCGTTATCTGGAACTCACTGACTACATCCAGCTTTGAGCTGTTAGGTTTTACTAGTCCAACATGTCCCCATCTTTCCTCATACAAATAAAGCATACCGTCAGCGGAGATTACTGCTCCCTTATTGTACCATTTTGTTATCCACATTGTTTTTCCTGTTGTCCAGTCAACACATATCCATCTTCCCATAGAATTATTATCATGGGTGGAACTGTACAGGTAATTACCTATAAGCACCATTCCTCCGACATGCGGATTGATCTCCGGATTTTTCCAGACCAGTTCCGGATCCCTGCCATCATCGAATAACTTGATTTTTGCTGCAGTTTGACCGTACCCGTTGGCAGCAAATAAGAAACCATCCTTGTAAATCGGTGTTTGAATGTAATTTCGGCCGTTACTCGGATCATCATTTACCGACTTAAAATTGAATTTCCAGAGTATTTTACCATCTGCTGCATTTACTCCGATTATCCATGTTGGTGTATGTGTTATGATTACCTTCCTGCCATTTCTTTCAATAAGCAGGGGATTTACATATTGTGATTCCTCATTAAGTGATTCGGTTTCCCAAACAACGTTTCCGTTATCGACATCGAAAGCCACCATAGCTGCGATATTACCACCCGGGGTTACTATTACTTTATTATTTACAACAAGAGGTGATTCAGATATACCAAAACGTGGAACCGGTGCCTTATACTTAGTGTAATAATCTACCTTCCAGAGTATTTTTCCATTCGTTGATACGCAGGTTAATTCACCCGATCCGCTTACAACAAAGATCTTTCCGTTTGAATAGGTTGGAGTACAACGGCTTTCAGGATAACTTTGAACCTCTAACATGGTTCCACATTCCACATCCCACTTTTTCTGTCCCTCCCGGGTAAAAGCCGTAAGAACATCTTTATCTCCTCTGATGCCTGTAATGTAGACGGCATCATTTGCGACCGTAGCACTGGAATAACCCATTCCTATTCCTGATACTTCCCATAAAAGTATCGGGCCATCTGCCGGCCATTCCTTCATCAATCCGGATTCCTTGTAAATACCGGTTCTGCCTTCTCCGCGAAAACCGTACATTGTCTGACCTGATGTAGTACTACCTGAAAGTGAAACCAATAGAATTACGGGAAATAATCTAAATATTATTTTCTTCATTTCATGTCTTTTTTTATGAACCCGCAATATATAAAAACCATTTATTTTTCAATTTATTATAAAGGGACTCCTATACTTGAAATTGCACATTTTAATAACTTTTAACAACTAGCAAACCTATACACCTTTAAAACGAAAAACCAGAGCTATAAAACGAGAAACATGATATTTATCATATTAATAAATGTAATAATTATTTAATATAAAATTATTATTATTAATTATATTTGCATTTTATCTAACATATTATTATTAATATTGCACTTTTGATTAATGTAATATAATTTATATGTGCGGAATCATAGGAGTATTTGATCTGAAAACAGACTACAGGGAGCTAAAGACCGGTGTCCTGAAAATGTCAAAAAAAGTTCGTCACCGGGGACCAGACTGGTCGGGGATATTCTGTTGCGAAAAGGCTATCCTGGCACACGAACGTCTCTCAATAGTTGATCCCCAGTCGGGCAGGCAGCCATTGAAAAGCAAGGATGGAAATATTATTCTTGCTGTTAACGGGGAGATATACAACCACAGGGAGATACGAAAGCGGTATGAGGATTCATGGGAATTTCTGACACATTCCGACTGCGAAGTAATACTGCCTCTTTACCATGACAAGGGGCCCTCATTCCTTGAGGAGATGAATGGTATTTTTGCCTTTGCTTTATTTGACCGGCAAAAAGATTGTTATTTCATTGCCAGGGATCATATAGGGATAATTCCGCTCTATACCGGCCGCGATAAATTTGGTAACTTCTATGTCGCCTCTGAACTAAAAGCGCTGGAAGGCGTATGCAACACAATAGAAGAGTTTCTGCCGGGACATTACCTCTACAGCAGGGATGGAGTAATGAAAAAATGGTACCAGCGCGACTGGATGAGCTATGAAGCTGTTGAAAATAATGTCACTTCGATAGCTGATCTGAAAAAAGCACTGGAGGCATCAGTACATCGTCAGTTGATGTCAGATGTACCGTACGGTGTTCTTCTTTCGGGCGGTCTCGACTCATCTGTAGTTTCTGCCATTGCAAAGAAATTTGCCCCGAAACGTATAGAATCGGATGACATGATTGAAGCCTGGTGGCCACAGCTTCACTCATTTGCGATAGGATTGCAGGGCTCTCCCGACCTGGCAGCTGCCAGGAAAGTAGCGAATCATATCGGCACAGTTCATCATGAAATAAACTTTACGATAGAAGAGGGGCTTGATGCTATCCGTGATGTTATATATCATATTGAAACATATGATGTTACAACTGTAAGGGCCTCAACTCCAATGTACCTGATGGCCAGGGTAATAAAATCAATGGGGGTTAAGATGGTCCTGTCAGGTGAGGGTGCCGATGAGATCTTCGGAGGGTATCTCTACTTCCACAAGGCTCCTGATCCCCGGGCATTTCATGAAGAAACAGTAAGAAAACTCAGCAAGCTGCATCTTTACGATTGTCTCAGGGCAAATAAGTCACTTGCAGCATGGGGTGTGGAAGGCCGGGTCCCCTTCCTTGATAAAGAGTTCATGGATGTAGCCATGCGAATCAATCCCACGGACAAGATGATCACTAAAGAGCGTATCGAGAAATGGGTGGTCAGAAAAGCCTTTGAGGATTACCTGCCGGCAAGCGTGGCATGGCGGCAAAAAGAGCAGTTCTCTGATGGCGTGGGTTATAACTGGATAGATACCCTGAAGTCCCTTGCAGAAAAAGAGGTTACTGACGAACAGCTGACCAATGCAAAATACCGTTTCCCTGTAAATCCCCCGATGTCAAAAGAAGAATACTTATACAGATCGATCTTTTCAGAACATTTTCCGTCCGACCAGGCAGCTGCATGCGTACCATCGGTTCCTTCTGTTGCATGTAGTACCGCTGAAGCACTGGCATGGGATGAATCATTCAGGAATATGATCGATCCCTCCGGCCGTGCTGTGAAAAACATTCATGTCGATTCATATAAGTAATACAGCATTATTTGATGAAGTTAGTGGAAACATTGCATGCAACGTCTTTACAAACTATTAATATTTTAACTAATTTTATGGCAGATCAAATCCAAAATATGCTGCCATATGGAAGAAGAAAGATATGATACCTTTAAGATCATTTTGTGGATAATTCTTTTCCTGGTTTTCGGTATTATAATCATAACATGCAAGCCATAATCATCAGTGCCGGCAGCACTGCTTCTAACCGAAATAGTGAAGGTATTCTTCCAGGTCGTATGTCTTACATAATCCACGGAACTCTTCGAGAAGTTGTTCATTAAAGGGTACGCCCTTATTCTGTCTTTCCAACCAGATATAATACTCTTTTTCACCGGCTGTATAGATCCTGTCCTGATCCGGCATTTTCCTTGAGCTTCTGAGTTCACGAAGAATATCTCCGGTGGTCTTTTTAAAATCATCCGGATCAGTAAAGGCACTTATATTAATTGCAATGAAAAAATGTCCAAGAGAATAGGGGATTTTTTTGCCGTCTTTTACACCCAGAATCATCTTCATGAAAGTTCCCTGCTGCAAGGCTGAAGAAAGAATCTCTACTACAGTGGAATATCCATACCCTTTATATCCTGCAGTCTCTTCGCCTATACCACCCAGGGGAGCAAGGGCAGCCCGGCCGGCAATCAGATCATCAAGCACTTCCCGGGAATCTGTTTTACTTTCACCATTTTTATCAATCACCCATCCTTTCGGCAGCTCCTTTCCTTCACGTGCATAAAGCTCTATTTTTCCCCTTTGGGTAATTGAAGTGGCGCAGTCGAGTAAAAAAGGGAAAGGTTCATCGCTGGGCATCCCATAGGTTAATGGATTGGTTCCCAGCATATTTTCCACGCCAAAGGTTGGAGCGGTTGATGGTCTTGCATTTGTGCCGGTTATGCCGATCATATTTTCGCGTACTGCCATCATCGCATAGTATCCTGCAATACCGTAGTGTGATGAATTACGGACAACTACCATTCCCATTCCGTATTTTCCGGCCTTTTCAATAGCAAGTTTCATTGCATTAAAAGAAATCACATGCCCCATACCATCATTACCGTCGATTACTGCTGTAGCCGGATTCTCCTTAACAACAGTATATCTGGTAACCGGATTCAGTATACCTGCTTTAATACGATCAAGATAAATGCTTTTCAGACGATTTACACCATGAGAATCAATGCCAAACTTATCGGCCTGTATCAATACATCACCAATTATCTTCGCATCTTCTCGCGGGATACCAGCTTTTACCATAGCATCCGCGATAAATCTTTCAATCACTTCAAAAGGAATAAATTTTTGCTCCATGTTTTTCGTTTCTAATTCATCACATTGTTCAACAATCGATTCTAAAAATACGAAAAAACATATTTAAATCAAAGAGTAAAAATATTCCTTATGTACTATTGTACCGTTATACCGTTATACCGTTATAATGCAAACCAGTAGGACAATTTCACAAGGAAAATATTATTTGGCACTACATCAAACAGATCTTTCATATCATTGCCATAAGAGAAAATGCCTCTGGATGCAGAGCTTGTCCTTCCCTGCGACCATACAAGATAGAATACTGAACCTGGCAGATATTCCCATCTTACCACAAGGTTTGAACGGAACTGCCGGAAATTAAAATCGGGATTCCCGAATGAATAATCATCAATTCCGTCACTGTTTTCATCAATTGAATATAATTTATTTTGCTGGTCGTAGCTTATTTCAGAGGGTTCAAAAATATGAAATCTGTCTCTGTACTCATCTGCCTTTGAGTCTGTTATAACTTTATATTCACTATATTTTCCAGCTGACACAAAAGGTTGACCGTAATATTCAATTGTCAATTCCGGAGTGATAGTATAATTGACCCTGAATACAAAACTCAAAGTCTTCATATCCAGATCACTAAAAAGATATTTTGAATTACCCCCGGAATAGGATGTTGTGACATATTGCAATGTACTGTTCTGTATGCTGTATTCCGGTTCAATGGTCAATAACATTGAATTCATAGGTCTGATTTCCAAACCACTCCAGTATTCCCGGTAGCAACTGCTTTTTTCATCGCCGAGACCCAAATAATTACCAATATAAAATGTGATTTTTTTGGACTGGTCGGTTGAAACATTTAAATTAATATTCAAATTACCCGGATTGATAAATGATGGTCCTCCTCTCAAAAACGTGGGAGAAGTATTTTTCGTCGACCGTGTGAATGATCCGTTCAGATGCCAGCGGTTTTTGAACTGGGTATTGAAGTTCATGTTAGTAGAGAACGATAACATCTCGCCCGAAAAATTCCAGTACATCCAGTAGTTGGTGTTCAGGTAGAAATTATTAAAAATCGCAAAAGGATTTCTTATGTAATATGCCGCCCAGCTTCCGTGATGAATAACATCTGAGTACCTCATATAGCCTATATCATTGAATTCAAGTCCCGGGGAGCGGAGTGTCACGCTTGATTCAAACTGAAGCTTTTTCTGACTCCCTCTCCCAAACTTAACGGTACCTCCATACCCGCTCAGCGATTTCAGTGATGAGTCAACTGACAGGTAGTTTGCATCAGGTCTTTGATAATACCGGGCTGAGGATCTTTGTAAATTGATTATCGCTTCTTCATCACCACGGATATGGCTGAACTCCGCATTACCCGCCAAATACCATGTTCTCTCTTTCCAACTGTGTTGAAAATCAATACCCCCCGTATAGGCAGCAGATGGCAGGTAGTTCAGAGCAGGATTTTCAATATTCCTGTTTACTGCTGTTATTATTCCTCCGACCACCGTTTCGCCCTTATTGAAGTCCTGTTGCAGCCGGCCTAAAAAGTAGTTTGTAAAAGGTTCCACACTCTCTTCTCTTCGTGTTCCCGAATTATCAATTTCTGCTTTTTCGTTGGCAGTGACACTCTCCAGTATTCCTATCGATAATCCTTTTCTTGTCTTTCCGGAAAGTTTTGCGGCTCCCAGTAAAGTAGTTGCGTCCGGAATATCAACATATTCACCCTCAGAAAGCGAAGGATAGAGATGGGGGTATCGTCCTATCCTTCTGGAATAGAACAGGTTGTCCGATGACATGTTGTGTATTACAATGGTTTGATTAGGTCTGAACTGGTAAATACTCTTACCTTCGATGAAGAAAGGACGCCGTTCCGAGAAGTATGTTTCAAAAGCCGACAGGTTGACCTCGGAAGGGTCGGCTTCTACCTGCCCGAAGTCGGGATTTATAGTAAGATCGAGTGTAAGATCATTTGTTATTCCTATTTTCCCGTCAAGGCCTGCTGAAAAGCCACTTGACTTGCCATCGAGGAATGGATTTCCCTCCTCCTTTTCAAATCTCTCAAGTTTTGCCACGGAATAGGGCAGAAGTTCAACTTTTCTTTTCGGTTTGATATTTTTAATACCATGCAGTTCACCAAAAAGATGTACGGAACCCGGTGCACCTTTGGGAATAAACTGCCATCTCGAGCGCTCTTCAAGACGCCATATATGCCTCATAACCTGGATACCCCATACCTGCTCTTCTTTCTTCCCAAACCTGAGCTGGCTGAAGGGTATCTTCATCTCTGCAACCCACCCTGCATCATCTATTGAAGTCTTCAGGTACCAGACAGGATTCCAGCTTTCATCCCAGTTATTGCCATTCTGTGTTATCGCTTCATCACCCTTTGCCCCCGAAGCCATGGCGCTGAACGAGAATGCAGTCTGCTTATCGAAGTAACTGTCAATATTTATCTCTACCAGATCTCCCATAAAATAATCCCTGCGGGTCATAATTCTGCTGATCTTGTCAGCCTCCGTATCAAAAGCTCTTATCAGAACATAGAGATAGTCATTATCATAGAGAATCTTGAAGGATGTCTCCTGCGAAGGGGGTTTGCCTTCCTCAGGATTCACCTGGATAAAATCACTTCCCCATTCAACGAGGTTCCAGCATTCATCATCCATAAAACCGTCAATTACCGGAGCTGTTTCCGTTATAACAGTATTATATATTTTCCTGGCAATAGTATCCTGGGCATATACACCTGATGCAAATAGCATGGTTATCAGGTATATAATGATCTTTTTCGAATTGAATATATTCATCAGAAGTTATATCAGAAGTTTAAGTTTTACCTCTTAAAGACATATAAGATGAAGGAATGTTGCATCAGGATCACCTGTAATGTTATTTTTCATGGCTGCCTGCTGGCAATCCTGATACATTTCTAATAAAATATCGCTTTCAGTCAGATCTCCTGAAAAAGATATCTCCACTTATCGTTTCGAGAGTAACAGGGGACCCGCCTTTGTTGAGATCCTCCCTGATAACGGATGGTATTCCTGTAGGATGCCACTCACTAACAAGCTTATGATCGGTATAGATCGTCCCTGTTATAGTGGAGAATTTTATGTCAGCTTTTCTATCGGACGGAGCAGCCAGATCGATAAATCCGCTTATAGACTTCGCACGGATCTTGTCGGTTATCCCGTCGATAGTAATATTACCATTTATGGTCTCAATACTGAAGGCAACTCTCTCCGGAATATAAATCTTCCAGTAAATATCTGTAACAGTACAACAGTTATTTTTTCCCTTAAAGTAGTTTTCTTTGAGTTTACCATTAATAACCAATGAATTCCCGGTCTCTTCGAATGAAATGATATAACCCTCGTTATCCTTATTGTCATTAATGCTTACCGATGCTTTTACGAAAACCTCATTCTTGTTCCAGGCGTGGAGATTTATTGAATCAGCTATCTGGATATTCATTTCCACTGATCCTTTTCCTGAGAAGTCGAAATATTTTTCTGTTATCTCCTGTGCCCTTGCTGTTACAAAGCAGATTAAGATAATAAATATGATTGCACTCTTTTTCATCATGGCTGATAAATTTATATTGTGATTACTTCCCTTTGCGGAGGTAAATATTACCGCTTACTGTCACTACTCTGAATTTGGAACCACCCCCGTTAAGAGTGTATTTTAACTGACTGCCACCGACTCTTTTTAAGTCGTTCTTTGATTGAGTGATATCAAAGTCAGAATAAAATGCTCCGCTTACTGTTCCCATTTCCAGGTCGACAGCAGCGCTTTCGGACAGAGAAATATCAATATCACCGCTGACTGAGTTGATTGAGAAGGGTGTGCCTGCGGCTATATTCTTACACATAATATCAATATCGCCTGATATAGTTGACAGGACAAGCGGTCCGGTAACATTATCAAGTCTGATATCTGCACAATTCTGTATTTCAATCTCATTCTTCATGTTCGTGATTGTAATATTATTTGAATTCTCACATCCACTATGCAATTCGAGAGCGAGGTTATCAGGCACCTTCATCCTGTATTTTCCATCTTTGGTAAACGGAAGGAGACAGGAAACCACTACCTGGCTACCATTCTTTTCCACATCCAGGCCAATTCCTGTGTTATCTGTACCACCGGGATATACAGGCTTTAGTCCTTTGGCTCTTTCCGGAGGTGTGAGATCAAGTGAATTTGTTGTTATAATTACTTCATTTCCACTATATCCCTCAATAGGAAGATCTCCGCTGAAGCTCTTCAGAATGAGTTTGTTCTCCCTGGTGTTCTGAACCGGGATCTTATATTCCTGTGCTCTGGCAATACCGGCAAACAGGAGTATAGTAAGAATTAAAAAATTGATTTTTATTGTTTTCATGACTTTTTCTATTAATGTTTAAAATTTACAGGGCATTTCCGGAATCCGCCCTTTGTTATTTAGATTGAATTCAAAATTTATTCACTCAGATTAATATTTTAATACTTTTTTCAGCAATTTTTTTCACCTCATCCAGGGTACCCTCATCTTTGATGATCTTCTGTATCGGTTTCACTGCACTTTTTTCACGCCTCTCAACAAGGATATTTATCAGTGTAACCTGTAATATGGGATCGCTCTGCAGGGACAGGGATCTTACCAGCGAATCGCAAACCACCTGCTGATCGGCATATTTTGCCAGTGCATAAGCAGCAGCCATCCTTACATTGACGTTTTTATCAGTGTTAAGAGTCTTTACCAGTATTTCAATTACATTTATATCAGGCGTATCAAGCTCATCGGCGTAATTAAGGGCCTGTATCCTGTTACTTGATGATTCCTCTTTCAGCATGGTGAACATTGCTGCTTTTTTCAGCGATGTCACTTCGGTCTTCAGCTGCTCAAGCTGAGCCTGATGCGAATTGCTGATTCCTGATTGAATCAATATACCTGTTAATGTTCCGCAGATAAGCAGGGCAAATCCAGCTGCAATTCTGAAAATACCGCGGTCATACCATACAGTTGATGTTCCGGCCTTTTCTGCCGTTCCTCTGACTTTACTTTTCTTTATCTCGCTATGCAGCATATGATAGAAATTGATCCGCAGAGAATCATCAGGCTCTATATCTTCTTTACTGGAAATAAGCTTCATCACCTGCTTCAGATCGCGAAATTCATCAATACATCTTTCGCAGGTTTCAAGATGTTTTTCAATTTCAAGATTCTCCTCTTTATCGAGCTTATTGTCAAGATAATCTATGATTTTTTCTTCCAGTTCCTTACATTTCATGTCTGTAGTATTAATTCTGTTTGAAATAAACACATCTAAGCTGCCTGATAGCTCTGTATATTGATACTTTAATTGCCGGAACAGACTGACTGACTATCGAAGATATCTCTTCATATTTCAGACCCTGGTACCGGCTCAATACTATAAGCTCTCTTTGAGCATCGCTTAGAGTCATAAGTGCTGTCTCCAGTTTTTCAAAATCCTCTTCCTGATAGTTATCAATAGTGTCGGCAACATCTGAAGGAAATACACCGCTATTTACAAACAGGTCACCGTTTCTTTTTTCCATGTTGCGATAATCACTGTGCAGGTTTCTGGCTATCTGATAGATCCATGATTTTACACAGGCACTATCCTTATATGTGTGCCTGTACCTGATCATCCTGTAAAACAGGTTCTGGGTCATATCCTGGCTTATATCTCTGCTTATACCCATCCTGAAAAAGAAGTTGTAAAGTTTCCTGTGGTACCGCTCAAAGAGGATGGACATTTCCGAAAGGTTACCTTCCCTCACATTTTCCATTATCGTTTCATCAGGAATATTCTGCACTGTTTTGTCTTTTGTCTTCAATATGGTTACCTGTAAAGTTACAAATGGTTACAAAAAAATCCGGAAAATTTTCCCCGGATTATCATGATACACCTTAACGCCTTA
>CAZHRV010000197.1:0-3593 GCA_964535035.1 uncultured Rikenellaceae bacterium | reverse complement strand
CGAATTACTGATAGAAGC
This sequence comes from uncultured Rikenellaceae bacterium, assembly GCA_964535035.1. Lineage (GTDB taxonomy): Bacteria > Bacteroidota > Bacteroidia > Bacteroidales > VadinHA17 > LD21. The sequence goes on along the minus strand of CAZHRV010000197.1, from coordinate 3,575 downwards.
AGTTGATTCAGTAGCCGGATTGTTACTGCCAATGCCCTCTGCGGTATAGCTACCGTTGTTATCCTGCATAAAATCCAAGCCCATATTGACATGATACTTTAAGCCCTCAATCCCCGGGATTTTTACTTCGCCATATATTGAGTTGTATGTTGAATATCCCCTGCTTTGGCTTAACCATTTATCCTGTAATTCTTCTACGACACTTCTCGTGATGGTAAACTGGTCATCTAACGGCATTCTTATGGATCTTTTTAATGTACCGTCTTCGTTATACGGGTCGGAAATAGGCGACAAGCTTAATACACCGTACAACCCTAACTGGTTACCTTCATTCATACTATAGTTACTATTTGAATTGAAGCCGAAGCGGAAATACTTACCTACTTCCTGATCAATGGAACTGCGTAAACTATAGCGGGTGAATGAGTTTGTAGGGATAACACCTTGATCCTTGAGGTAGCCAATGCCGAAGCTGTAGCTTCCATTGGCGGTGCCACCGTTAAGACCTATGTCATGGTTTATCTGGCTACCGTTTCTGAAAAACAAGTCTTGCCAATCGGTATTTACATTATCGAATTCATCAGGCCCATTTGTGTACCTGCCTGAAGCTGCGCGGAGAGCAACAAATTCCGGCCCGTCCATCATAGGGTATTTGGCAAAAATTTTGTTCACACTTTGACGACCATTGTAGGTTATTTTTGCCTTTTGTCCTTTTTGTCCTCTGTTAGTGGTAATTAAAATGACACCATTGGCACCACGTGAACCGTAAATGGCAGTTGCCGAAGCATCTTTCAATATATCAATGCTCTTGATGTCGTTGTTGTTGATTTCATTGATGGACCCGACAAAAGGAATCCCGTCAAGCACTACCAACGGATCGTTGCTTGCAGTCAGCGAGCGCGTACCACGGATGCGGATTTGTAAAGTCGCGCCTGGTCGGGTTGAGGTTTGCGATAATTCCACCCCTGGCATACGTCCTTGCAAGGCTTGCGTGATATTAGACGATGGCACATCGCGCAACGTATTTCCACTAATTGAAGCAACTGAACCTGTTACAGCTTCTTTCCGTTGAGTGCCATAACCTATAACCACTACCTCTTCGAGAGCGGTTACCTCCTGCTCGAGAGCAATATTTATTTGCGCTCTGTCCCCGACAACGATTTCCTGGCTTTTATATCCGATAAAAGATACTACCAAAATAGACTGAGGCGTCACATTCTCTATTACATAGTTACCGTTCAAATCAGTCGTTGTACCTATGGTTGTACCTTTAACTGCAATTGTAGCTCCGGGAATCGGATCTCCTTTCTCATCAGTGACTGTACCTCTAACAATATTTTGCTGGAGATCAGATCGTTCGCGGATATTATCTTTCAGGGAAATTACAATAAGGTTGTTTTCAAAAACCTTATATGTATAGTCTGTTGATGCCATTATCCTGTCGAGAACCTGGTTAATATCCTTGTTTTTCATTTCCAGATCAACAATATTATTAACAGATCCAAATTCATCATTGTAGAAGAAACGATAGTTACTCCCCTGCTCAATGATATCAAAGATTTCTCTGACCGTTTTGCCTTCGGCTTTGAAGGAAAACTGACCAAATCCTATTGCTGAAATATTCAGGGTAAATGTTACCATTAAAATAGCTGAAACTTTCATAATTAAGAGGATTTTACATTTTTTCCTGGAAAAGTAAGAATCTAGTTTTATTTTCATAATTTTGTGCGATGTTAGTTAGAGTTAAACATAATTAGTCCCAAAACTTATCGGGAGAATTGATTGCAATTAACTTTGACTTCATTTGAGGGGAAATAGTCGAGATCTGTTTCCCCTTCTTAATAGATCAGGTAGATTTCTGCATAGGCAATAATGATTTAGGTTAGACTTAGAGTAGTGTTTAATTTTTGTCTTTATTCAGATTCTTTGAATATTTTTCTGCCTGTTCTTTATCTAAAAACATTAAAACAGTTTTACCGTTAAGTAAATAATCAACAGGCGCTGTGAGCTTTATTACATCCATTACCTGCTGGAAAGTTTCATCGAGCAGCACCCCGGAAAAGCGATGTTTTTTGATCTCTTCATCCTTGAAAACAAAAGTTACATTGTATTTCCTCTGAAGCTTTGTGCAAAGACTTTCAAGATTCTCACTTCTGATGATAAGTTTATTCTTTGTCCAGGCAGTCACTTGTTCAACATCTGTTTTTGAGGAAACCAATAATTTGTCTGTAATAATTTTAGCAGGTTTTACCGCCAGCGGTTCAATTTCTTTTATCTTTTCGAGAGTTAACTGATCAGACTGGCAGGCATAAATGGCTTTCTGGTTGGGCTCAAGCACCAAAATCCGATCCTTATTATTATTCCCTTTTTGCGAAATCTCAACCTTCCCGGTGACAAGGGTTGTCTCAATGATACTTTCATCAGAATATGCTTTTACATTGAATTCAGTGCCTGTAGCTCTGATGTTTATATTTCCTGCATTAACAACCAGGGGAATATCGATATTCCTGGCTACCTTAAAATATGCTTCACCCTCGAGGACCAGATCCCTGTTGAGTGAGTTATAATCACTACGATATTTTATTGAACTTCCTGCATTAAGCATAACCTCTGTACCATCGCTAAGTCTTATCTCGGATCTTGCACCTAAAGGAACTTTTATTTCGTTGTAAGTGGCTGCTATGGATTGTACAGGATCAATTATATTACGATGGCGGTTAAAAATAGCGCCCAGAAAAAAAGCAATGCAAAAAACTGCTGCTATTGATATACCTTTAAAAACCAATCTCTTTACCTTTATTCTTTTTTGAAGCAGCTGCCTTTCTGATTCTCTTGTTTCCCTTCGTTCAATTTCAGAAAGCAACTCATTATAAATTCTCGCGAAGTCAACAGAATGGTTTTCATCCTGACCTCCCTGGAACTCAATTAAATGTGAAAATAATACCTCTTTAAATAATCTTTCATTATCGGATGAGGTAAGCAGTTCATAAAGTTGATGCTTTTCTTCCAGAGTGCACTTATTCTCAAGATATCTGGTAATTAAAATATCTTTATCCTTTATTGATTTCATAAAATAGTTTTAGTTAATATATATAATACAACCAGGGAAGGCGAAGTACTCATTGAACAGTATAAAAAAGTTGAAGAGGTTGAAAGGAGTCGTACTTATTCAACTCATTAGCTTTTTCAATGTAATAATAAAAATCCTGAGAATTCTGCTAAAATGAAAGCAGCATTAATACCAGAAATATTCCTCCTTTAAGAATGTTTTTTATTATCTTTAAAGCACGATAAATTTGATTTTCTACTGTACGCACTGAAAGATCAAGCTTTTTAGCTATTTCCTTCTGTGTCAAACCTTCATATCGGCTTAGTTGGAAAATCCTTTGCTGTTGAGATGGTAAAGTTTCAACGATAGAATCTATTGACCTCTCAAGATCGTGAAAAAAAACCTGCTCATATGTGAGATTTGAATGAATCTCGCCTTTGTTGGTTTCCGATTCAATGAATCTGGCACGGATGGTTTTTTTTCTCAGATAATTATAAATGTAATTAACTGCTGCTTTGTAAATATA
>CAZHRV010000196.1:0-2425 GCA_964535035.1 uncultured Rikenellaceae bacterium | reverse complement strand
GAAAAGATCCAGGAGATCAATCTCGTCGTTCCTTGTAGTATTATTTTCAGCCATTTTCAGTGTTAATTATCAGGTTGGTGTCACAAATATACCTAAAATTTGATTTTGACAACAGATATATATAGAAATCATATCTGCCTGAAAATCTTTAAGGCAAGATCCGTAATTATAGGCTTGTAATCATTGATAAACTCCCCGGTAACTCTGTTGCCAATTACTGCACATATAGTAAGAGCCTTATGCCCAAGCAGCTGCGACAATCCATATATCGCCGAGCTCTCCATCTCGTAATTATAAATCCTCCTTCCCAGAAATTCAAAATCTGCAAGCTTGGTGTTTATCTCATCATCAAAAGTCCCAAGCCTTAACTTCCTTCCCTGCGGTGCGTAAAAACCAGGTGTGGAGATAGTTATACCTCTTATGAAATCTTCTTTCTGAAAAATGGAAATAAGCTCCTTGTTCGCATTCACGGCATACGGAAAGGCAAGGGTGTCGGGCCATTCAAGATATTCAGCAAGCACTGAAGATAATACCGTATCAAGTATCCAGTCATGCTCGCCATAGAAGTGTATCAATCCATCAAAACCAATCGCCGTTTCTGTTAAAACACACGATCCTGCAGGGACATCACTCCTTAATCCTCCAGATGTCCCTAACCTGATAAAAGTCAGAGATACTGTTTCCTCCTTTGGTATCCCTGTCTGCAGATCAATGTTTACCAGTGCATCCAGCTCATTTATAAGTATATCAATATTATCGGTACCGATTCCGGATGAGATTATTGTGATTTCACTGCCTTCAAAGCTGCCGGTTACAGTGTGGAACTCCCTGTTCTCTTTCCTGACTCTTATATCGCTTAAAAGTGTCGATAGCATATCAACTCGTCCCGGATCACCTACAATAACAATCTTTTCGGAAATGTCTACTGGAAGCAGGTTGAGATGAAATATACTTCCGTCACTGTTTGTAATAAGCTCAGTTTTCTTTTGCATAATAAAAAATGAGCAACAAATTTACAATAAATTGGGGAAAGGACTACTGATAGTATTCCATAATTCTCCCTGAGATGAGAAGAAGAGAGATCTCAGCAAGCTTAGCCTGATATTTTACCGATACCAGATTCTCCCTGGCTTCAAGCAGACTCAGCTGCACCTCACGCAGTTCTATTCCTGACAGGTTCCCCAGCCTGTACCGCTCCAACGCGATTGCCAGGTTTTCAGTTGCAGTACTCAGATTCTGCTCTTCGAGGGCTACAAGTTTCAGATAACTGCTGTAAGCACTGTATATCGTAATGAGATCTGCTCTGACACCCTGTTCAACTTCCTGATATTTAAGCTCTTTATTCGCTACATCAATTGATGAGTTACGCAGACTCCTACGCTGGTTCCACCCGTCAAAAATATTTAATCCCATAGTGAGACCGTAATTCATTCCACTGGTAAGCTGATTCTTTGTTGTACTGCCTGAATAGGTATAATAATAATAGTTGTAACCTGTTGATAAATTAAGATACGGGTAAGAACGCGATGCAATGAGTTTGTAATCATATTCAGAAATTGTCTTATTGGCTCCTGCAATGAGCAGACTTGTATTCTTCACAAGCGTTTCTTCCAGGAGCTTTTCATATATAAAATCAGGGTTTACATCAATTGATGAGTCTCTGGTAACAAATGACCTGGCAAGATCCTCAACAGCCATCAGTTCATTGAGCCTTATCTCTGTTGCCCTTACGGTTTCACACTGACGTGAAAGTCGCGAACTGTCTGAGTTAAGATAAACCCTTGATTGAAGCACATTAAGTTTGGAGCTTGATCCCAGCAGATATCTCTCTTCATCAATCCTGAGACGCTCCCTGGATAGGGTAAGAGCATATTTTAAGTTATTCAGTTGCTGCACCTGGTTAATATAATTATAATATGCTGATACTATATCAGAGACAAGGTTTTCAATTGCCATCTGGGTGTTCAGTTCCCCGACCTGCTTCAGCTCGTTAAGCTTTTTATAAGTAGTCTGAACGTTAAAACCATTGAATATTGTAAGACCTAGATTTACTCCAGCATTTGAGGTTGTGTTGAATACGTCATTTGTTTCCACCCGTGTACCATCAGCGAGATTCTGATTGATATTATTAAGGGTCCCGGAATGTCTGCCGCTAAGATTCAGAGAGGGCAGATATCCTGCATTCCCCGGCGTAAAATTATTCTTTGCTATTTCTTCACTGTTTCTGGTGATCAATAGTGAGAAGTTATTTTCGAGACCGGTGTTAATGCAATCTTTCAGGTTATAAACAATCTGTCCCTTAACTGATCCGCAAAGGATGAAGACAGTAAGGCTAAGCGACAGTAACCTCTTTATTTTCATCAGGTTTTGTTTTTGTTTCACTTGAAATGTAGGTATAAATAGCAGGTACTACATACAGAGTCAG
>CAZHRV010000195.1:0-15484 GCA_964535035.1 uncultured Rikenellaceae bacterium | reverse complement strand
TCTTTTTAAAATTATTCCTGATACTTTAAAGCGTGTAAATTGAAAGCCCGGATTTAATAAAAATTTAATTTTATTGTAATCTGGTGATCAATTAACTACGATAATTTTGTAAAGAATAATATTAATCCTTAATCCTATTTTCTATGATGAAACTATTAAAACAGATCTTTGCTATGTTGTTGTTCTTGTTTGTATCGGCAGCTTTGTCCGGACAGGGATCCACAACATCGTCAATGAGCGGCCAAATTACAGACAGTCAGGAAGGGGTCTTAGCTGGTGCGACAATTGTAGCCACTCATGAGCCATCAGGTACCTTATATGGCGCTACGGCCAACAATCAGGGATTGTTTTCAATCCAGGGTATGCGTCCCGGTGGTCCCTATAAAGTCGAAGTCTCCTTCATAGGATTCTCAAAGAAGACCTTCACCGATATCAACCTTCTCCTTGGCGAGACCTTTGTGCTGAACACAGGTCTGACCGAATCGAGCACTGAGCTCAACGAAGTTGTTGTTGTCGGAACCAAACCTTCGAAGTTCAATACCACAAAAACCGGTGCCACCACCAACATTTCGGGTGCACAAATGACCCTTTTACCCACCATTAACCGCAGCATTAACGACATTGCACGGGTTTCTCCCTATTCCAACGGAATGAGTTTCTCCGGTGGCGACGGACGTTCGACAAATTTCACTGTCGATGGTTCAAATTTCAACAACAACTTTGGTTTGACCAGTAATTTACCCGGAGGAGGCAATCCTATTTCGTTGGATGCTATCGAAGAAGTGCAGGTTGTTGTTGCTCCTTTCGATGTTCGGCAAACCAACTTTATTGGTGGCGGTATCAATGCCATTACCAAATCGGGGACCAATACTATCAAAGGTTCGGCTTATACTTATCAAAAAAACCAAAATATGCGGGGTAACAAGATTGGCGGCCATGACTTTGGCGACCGTGATGAAGAATCAAACGCTATATATGGTTTTACACTGGGCGCCCCAATCGTTAAAAATAAGTTGTTTTTCTTTGGCAACCTTGAATACGAAAAATCTCCGCAACAAGTAATCTACTGGCGTGCATCGACCGACGGTATTTCCGATCAACAGACCATTTCACGTACAACTGAAACCGATTTGCAGACAGTATCCGATTTCTTGAAAAATAATTACGGCTACGAAACAGGTTCGTTTACGAATTTTCCCGCCAACACGTCAAACCTGAAATACCTCATTCGCCTGGACTGGAACATTAACGATGCCAACAAATTAAGCATGCGTTTCAATCACACCAAAAACACTGCATGGAATGCACCCAATGGAAACTCAACTGATGGTAGTTATCGTGATCGTACTAAAAACCGTGTTGGAGAATTTTCAATGTCGTATGCCAATTCGATGTATTCGATGGATAATATTGTTAATTCCGGATCTGTGGAGTTAAATAGTCGATTCACTAAAAATATTTCTAATCAACTATTACTGACTTACTCGTCTATTGAAGATATTCGCGGATCGACTTCCGACCCATTCCCGTTTATTGATATTATGAGTGGTGATATTGCTACAGAAGCAGCTGCATTAGATCCCTATATTTCTGCCGGATACGAATTGTTTACATGGAACAATGGTGTAAAGAACAAAATTGTTACTGTTACCGACAATTTTACCTATTATCTTGATGCTCATAAGTTAACAGCAGGTATCAGTTACGAATACCAGATGGCAGACAATAATTATATGCGTAGCGGGACAGGATACTATCGTTATGCAAGCCTGAGTGATTTTCTGAGTGGAGCTGCACCGGTTGATTTTGCTCTGACGTATGGTGCCAACGGAGAACTCGTACCTTCGAATGCTGTTAAATTCAATCAGATTGGCGCATATTTTCAGGATGAATGGAACCCTGTTCAAAATTTTAAACTGACTGTTGGCTTACGTGCCGACAATCTTTCATTTGTCGATGATATTATGACGAACAATGCCATCCTGGATCTCGACTTTGGCGGTCGTAATATTAATACCGGTGAATGGCCCACGCCGAAAATCAACATGTCGCCCCGCGTTGGTCTTACCTGGGATGTTAATGGCAACAAATCACTGGTGGTGCGCGGCGGAACCGGGATGTTCACCGGTCGTCTGCCCCTGGTATTCTTCACCAACATGCCTTCAAACGCCGGTATGAACCAATTGCTGATGAAGGTACAGACCCGTTTCAATTCCGATGGTACAGTTGCATCCAGTGACAGCCGGTTAGCCCTTTTGGAGAATAATTTTATTACCGATGTCAATGAAATGATTGAAACACTTGGTTTCCAGACCGTGGTAACCCCCGAAGATGGCAGCGTGCCAAGTTCAATTGCTGGTGTGGATCCCGATTTCAAGATGCCTCAGGTTTGGAAAACGTCAGCAGCAGTTGATTATAAAGTGCCTGTTGATTTCCCGTTCTCTGTAACAGCTGAAGGTATTTTTACTAAAAACATTAATGCTGTAATGCTGGATAATTACGCTGTAAGAAATCCCGATGCAACCTGGACGAAATTTTCAGGACCTGACAACCGTTACATTTTCCCTGCTGATTATCTTTATAATACCGTTAAGGATGCTTGCGTTCTTGTCAATACAAACAAAGGTTATGGTTATACATTAAACTTAACACTTAATGCCGAACCGGTAAGGAACCTCGACATAATGGCTGCCTATACAAAAACCGAAATGAAAGAGGTTTCAGGTATGCCCGGTAGTGCAGCCAACTCGGCCTGGGTAGGACTTGTCACTGTTAACGGACCAAATAACGCCACGGTACAACGTTCGCAATATGTAGTTCCCGATAAGGTAATTGCTTCAGTATCATACCGCATTCCTTACCTGAACGATCATATGGCCTCAACCTTCAGCTTGTTCTATTCAGGATTCACTCCTTATGGTAACTCCTTCATTTATAGCAACGATATGAACGGCGATGCCAATACCAATGACCTGATTTACATCCCGAAAGAAAAGGGCGAAGTATCCTTTGTATCAGCTGCCGATGAAGACGCATTCTTTGCTTTCATAGAACAGGATAAATACCTGAGCAAACACATGGGCGAATATGCTGAAGCTTATGCAGCACGCGCACCCTGGGTGAACAGGATAGATTTCCGCTTTGTACAGGATTTCTCCATTAAAGCCGGAAGTACAACAAATACCCTGCAATTGAGCATTGACGTGCTTAACGCAGGCAACCTGCTGAATTCAAACTGGGGAGTTTACAAAAACATGGCTGTCAGCAACAATGGTGCAATTTTACGGTATGAAGGACGTGATGTAAACAACGTTCCCAGCTTCTCGATGGTACAGGTTGACGATGCTTACCCAACCGAAACCTACTCTACTTATCTGAATATTAATCAGTGCTGGGCGTTACAGGTTGGTCTACGCTATATCTTCAACTAAGTTGAAGATTATTAGAAACGAAATAATAGGGCGCCGGATTTCAGCGCCCTTTTTTTTTAACAGGAATTTGTGAACAACCTGTAAATGATGATGTATGAAATATTTGTTTATTTTTTGCAATTTCCCGGAAAATTAACAATATTGTAAGTATCACAAAATAAGCGACATACAAAAAGTTAATAACTATACAGTCAAATGTTAATAAACTTAAAAATTTTGTCTTGCATTAAGATGACCACTTGCCTAATTTAGCAACTACCCGCTTAAAAATATCAGTGGTCGTTTAATCCTATTATTATCAGGAAGTAACAGTATTATTTAACAGTTATGGGAGAACTATTTGTCCAGGAACCAGCTGTTGCATCAGAGAAATCAAAAGATGCAGAGCAAATACCCCCTCCTCAAAAGAATGTCGAGGTAAAGGAATTAACAGAATCAACAAAACAGAAGAATGAAAAAGTTATTTATTCTCATGATGAAGTTGTTGAGGAAAGCATTAAGTATTTCAAGGGAGATGAGCTTGCTGCGAGAGTCTGGACAAATAAATATGCATTAAAGGATTCATACGGGAACCTCTATGAAAAAACCCCCGACGATATGCATCGTCGGCTGGCAAGAGAGATTCACAGAGTAGAGCTTAAGTATAAAGATCCCCTTCCGGAAGATCTTATTTACAGTGTACTGAAGGATTTTAAATATATCGTACCTCAGGGTGGGCCGATGACAGGAATTGGAAATGATTATCAGATCGCCTCTCTTTCAAATTGCTTTGTCATAGGCAATGACGGATCATCTGATTCTTACGGCGGCATTATGAAAATAGACCAGGAACAGGTACAGCTTATGAAACGCAGGGGAGGTGTGGGACATGATCTTTCCCATATACGTCCGAAGGGGACACCGGTGCTGAACAGTGCTCTTACATCAACCGGGGTCGTTCCTTTCATGGAGAGATACTCAAACTCAACACGTGAAGTGGCACAGGATGGAAGGAGAGGAGCCCTGATGCTTTCAATCTCGATCAAGCACCCGGATTCAGGAAAATTCATTGATGCAAAACTGGAAAGCGGAAAGGTGACAGGCGCCAACGTATCAGTAAAGATTACTGATGAGTTCATGAAGGCTGTTGAGGAGAAAACAGTATTCCGGCAACAGTACCCGATTGAGTCGGAAAATCCGAAATTTATCAATGACATTGATGCAAACCAGCTCTGGAACAAAATAATCCACAATGCCTGGAAATCAGCCGAACCGGGAGTTCTCTTCTGGGATACCATAATACGGGAAAGCGTTGCAGATTGCTATGCCGGTCTTGGATTTACAACAATGTCTACAAACCCATGCGGCGAAATCCCATTATGTCCTTATGACAGCTGCAGGCTCCTTGCCATAAATCTGTACAGCTATGTTAATAATCCGTTTACACCTGAAGCAAAATTCGATTTTGAATTGTACAGGGAGCACGTAGGGCTGGCTCAAAGAATAATGGATGATATTATTGACCTCGAAATGGAAAAAATCGATTCAATACTTACCAAGATCAACGCCGACCCGGAACCGGATGAGCTGAAACTGGTTGAAAGAAACCTCTGGGAAAATATAAGGAAAAAATCAGAAGAGGGAAGGAGAACAGGAATAGGTATTACAGCTGAAGGCGATATGCTTGCAGCACTCGGACTAAGATACGGCAATGATGAGGCTATTGATTTTTCAACAGAAGTTCATAAAACACTTGCACTGGAAGCATATAAATCATCAACATACCTGGCAAAGGAAAGAGGAGCCTTCACAATATATAATGCCGAACGTGAAAAGGATAATCCGTTTATTCTCAGGTTGAAGGAAGCAGATCCTGTAATGTATAGCAACATGGTCAAATTCGGCAGACGGAACATTGCCCTGCTGACTATTGCACCAACAGGTACTACAAGCCTGATGACCCAGACAACCTCAGGTATAGAACCTGTATTCTCAGTATTTTACAAACGCAGAAGAAAGGTAAATCCTAATGACAAGGATGTAAGTGTAACATTCAAAGATGAAGTCGGAGATTCATGGGAAGAGTTCAATGTATTCCACCACAAATTTGTTGACTGGTTAAGAATGAACAATTATGATCCTGACGAGGTAACAGAGATGGATGATGAGGAAATTAAAACAATAATAGCCAAATCACCATATTATAAGGCAACGGCCAACGATGTCGACTGGCTTGCAAAGGTAAGGATGCAGGGTGCAATCCAGGAATGGGTCGACCACTCTATCAGTGTAACAATAAATCTCCCGGCTGATGCTAAAGAGGAACTTGTAAGTGAATTATATATTACTGCCTGGAAATCAGGATGTAAGGGAGCGACAGTTTACCGCGACGGATCAAGAAACGGAGTGCTGATAACAGGTAAACCAGAGACAAGAACAGAGAGACCCAGGCGCCCCAAAGTGCTCGACTGCGACGTGATACGTTTCAATATAAATGAAGAAAGATGGGTGGCATTCGTAGGACTGAAAGAGAACCGGCCTTACGAAATATTCACAGGACTGGCTGATGAGGAGATATTTCCGATACCAAAAACCATAGTGAAGGGACAGATCATAAAAGTAAAAAGTGAGAACAGTAAAACACGGTATGATTTTCAGTATACTGATAAATATGGCTATAAAAAAACCATTGGCGGTTTATCCCACATGTTCAAACCTGAATTCTGGAACTATGCGAAGCTAATTTCAGGTGTACTTCGCCATGAAATGCCCATTGCAGATGTGGTGACCCTGGTACAGTCACTGAAGCTCGACAGTGAATCGATAAACAACTGGAAAAACGGTGTCGAACGTGCTCTGAAAAAGTATATTCCCAACGGAACAAAAGCAAAAGGGAAATGCGGAGAATGCCATTCAGTGAATCTTGTATACGAAGAAGGATGCCTTATCTGTAAAGATTGCGGCTCATCAAAATGCGGGTAACAGATTTTATCTTACGGCCCTGATCAATCCCCTCCGAAGCCAGGGCTTTACTAATTTCTTATCGTAATAGTGGATCATATAACCAGCTGAAGGGGTTACCAGGAATCCTTTATTTTCAAGAAGCAGGGTGAAATCCCTCTCATCATTGGCTTTATGATAGGTACATAATGCAATTTTCAGCTTCTTTTTTCCTGACAGCAGATCTGATGCACCATCAAGCACCTTCTGTTCATCTCCGTCAACATCTATCTTCAGGAATGTAATATCATTATTCATCCGGATGAGAGTACCAAGGGTTATATGCTTATCATCTTCATAATCAGCAACATATTTGCTAATTATCTCAATTTTTCCCTTCCATGGTGCAAATGTTGCATTAAGAGCCCTGATCCATTCTCTGTCATATTCAACCAGGTAAATTTTTTTCACTTTTTCAATCACCGATAAAGAAAAATTTCCCTCCGCGGCGCCTATATCTGCTATGACATCATCTGGTCCGGCTTTAAACTCTTCTGAAAAATACCTGTGGGGACTTTCAGGGTGCTGTTCTCTTGAAAGATCAGCATACGCCCTTTGAATCCTCTTTTTTGTCCATCGTTTTATGAAATAAAGCCTCTTCCCTTCCTGCATAACATAATGCAACCCGTTCGCGATATCAGTATGGACCTCTATCTTTTCGGGTGAATACTCAGAAGAGAAAGAATAGGGAAAAATAGTTACAGGATTTGTTTCAAGATAGTTTAAAACTTCTTTTTGTTCTTCACTGACCTCATTCTCAGGAAGTGATGAATAATATTTAAGTATCTTCCTATGGAGATTCTTTTTAAGAATTCTGGTTCTTAATGGCTTTGGAACAAGAACTCTGTATATCTGAAAAATAAAGAAGTTCATTTCTGTTCCTTAATTACTCCAAGTTCTTTTCCGATCTTTTCAAATGCTTTAATGGCTTTATCAAGGTGTTCTGTCTCATGACCTGCAGAAAGCTGAACCCTTATTCGAGCCTGTCCTTTCGGGACAACAGGATAATAAAATCCTGTAACATAAATTCCTTCACCAAGAAGCCTGGCTGCGAATTCCTGTGAAAGCTTCGCATCATACAACATAACGGCACAGATTGCGGATTTAGTGGGTTTTATAGTAAAACCAAGCTGAGTCATCCTGCTGATAAAATACTCTGAATTCCTGTGCAGTTTATCCTGCAGAGTATTTGTCCCGGTCACCATATCTACCATTTTTATACCTGCAGCGGCTACCAGCGGGGGTATTGAATTTGAGAAAAGATATGGCCGTGATCTCTGCCTCAGAAGCTCAATTATTTCCTTCCTGCCTGATGTAAAGCCGCCGATAGCCCCGCCGAACGCTTTTCCGAGAGTACCTGTGATAATATCAACCTGCCCCATGATATTGAAGAGCTCCGTTACTCCCCTTCCTGTCTCCCCGACAACACCTGCTGAATGGGATTCATCAACCATCACCATTGCGTCGTAAAGTTCGGCAAGCTCGACAATTCTTTTAAGCGGAGCAACATTCCCGTCCATGGAAAATACACCATCGGTGACAATAAGCCTGAAGCGTTGGGCCTTTGCCAGTTTCAATTGCTTTTCAAGGTCCTCCATGTTTGCATTTTCATACCTGTATCTCTGAGCTTTACAAAGACGAATGCCGTCAATTATAGAAGCATGGTTCAGTGCGTCTGAAATTATCGCATCCTCAGCTGTGAGCAGCGGTTCAAAGACTCCCCCGTTGGCATCGAAGCAGGCAGCATATAGTATTGTGTCTTCAGTGTTGAAGAACCATGCTATTTTTCTCTCCAACTCCTTATGAAGATCGGTTGTTCCGCAGATGAACCTCACAGACGACATACCGTAACCATGATCCTCCAGGGCAGCTTTGGCAGCTTCTATGAGCTCGGGATTACTTGAAAGCCCCAGATAGTTGTTGGCACAGAAATTAAGCACCTTCTGCCCGGTATCAAGCTCAATTTCAGCACCCTGAGGAGATGTGATGATCCTTTCATTTTTATAGAGACCAGCCTCCCTGATCTCATTTAAGATACCATTCAGATGAGTCTTATATTTCTGGTACATTGGTTTGAGTTCATAAAGTTCATAAAGTTCATAAAGTTCATAAAGTTTGTAAAGTTTATAAAGTATGTAAAGTAATAGATTAGAGTTTCTTAATAAAACCTGAGAGCATTTTTGATATTTCCATTGAAGAACTATAAAGGTCATTAAATTCTGATTCAGTAATTTTACCTGTCTCTTTTGCCAGGTAAAGCATAGACCTTAACTCTCCACAAGAACCTTTTGAGATAAAGAGGAAATGCTTGAATTCATTATTTGTGCTTCTTTCAAATCCTTCGGCTATATTATTCATAATTGAAACAGTAGCTCTGAGTATTTGATCTCTGAACCCAAAATCTTTACAATTCTGAAATAAACAATAAACTGTAATTGCAAGTGTTTTAGCTTTTTGCCAGGCAACAATATCCTCAAATCTTTCAGCTTTCACAGGGCACTAAATTTATTTAATTATTAACAGGCTCAATAATTACTTTACTAACTTTCTACTTTACAAACTTTCGACTTCTTCAATCCCAATTCAGGATGACTTTTCCGCAATTTCCTTCCTCCATGATATCGAAGCCTTTCTGAAAATCGTCAATATGAAAACGATGAGTAATTACTGGATCGAGGTTTATTCCTCCTATGATCATCATCTCCATTTTATACCAGGTCTCCCACATTTCTCTCCCGTAGATCCCTTTCAGTGTGATAGCTTTGAAAATGATATCGCTCCAGGGGACTTCAAAATCCGACGGGAGAATTCCCAGCAGTGAAATAGATGAGCCATTATACATGTTACTTATCATTTCAATGAAGGCTTTCGGAGAACCTGACATCTCGAGTCCGACATCAAAACCTCTCATTCCCAGCTTTTTAACAGCGTCAGATATCTTTTCTCCGCGGGAAGGATTGACAGTGAGTGTGGCACCCATTTTTCCGGCAATATCGAGGCGGTAATCGCTGAGATCGCTGGCAACAATAAATCTTGCACCGGAATATTTTGCTATGGCAACTGCCATACTTCCTATCAGGCCTGATCCGGTTATCAATACATCTTCTCCAAGAAGCGGGAATGACAAGGCAGTGTGAGTAGCATTTCCAAACGGGTCCATTATTGCTGCCCATTCGTCAGGTATCCTGTGGTCGAGAGGTACTATATTTGATGCAGGGATCCGTACATATTCAGCGAAGGACCCGTCAATGTGAATACCGATGCCCACAGAATTTTCACAAACATGTTCTTTGCCGCGCCTGCAGTTACGACAATGACCACAGGCAAGATGTCCTTCACCGGTAACCCTGTCACCGATCTTAAGGTTAGTGACACCGATTCCTTTTTTCTCGATATAACCCATATATTCATGCCCGATCACCATGGGAGTCTTAATGGTTTTTTGCGACCATTCATCCCATTTATAAATATGAAGGTCTGTCCCGCAAATTGCAGATTTCTTCACTTTTATAATTACATCATTGACTCCGGGATCGGGAACGGGGACCTCCTGCATCCATAAGCCTCTTTCCGGACGGGCTTTTACAAGAGCTTTCATCATTGTCATACAGCAATATTTTCAGGTATTTTAAAATTCAGGCAATACACAAAGTTAGTACAAAAATGCAGTATCGTAACATTTCCCTTCTTTCTGTAAAATATGATCAGGTTTGCCTATCTTTGTATTATTACATTTGATTTTAAGCTATATGCAACAAGTCAGGGTACGTTTTGCTCCAAGTCCAACAGGTCCTCTTCATATCGGAGGTGTAAGGACAGCTCTTTATAATTATCTCTATGCAAAAGGGGGAAATGGTGTTTTCATACTCAGGATTGAGGATACAGACCAGGCAAGATTTGTTGAAGGAGCAGAAGAATATATTTTTGATTCACTTAAATGGTGCGGGATAGTAGTAGATGAGGGAGTCAACGAAGGAGGTAAGTATGGCCCTTACAGACAGAGTGAAAGGCTGCATCTTTACAGGCAATATGCTGATATCCTTGCAGATAAAGGTCATGCATACTATGCTTTTGACACCCCCGGCCAACTTGAAAAACTAAGAAATGAAGCAGAAAAAGAGGGAAAGACATTTATATACAATGCATCTGTCAGGGAGAGGTTGCTGAATTCAGTTTCTTTGCCTGAGACCCGATGGAAGGATCTTCTTGACAAGGAGGAACCCTATGTGATACGTTACAAAATGCCTCCGAATGAAGATATTCATTGTGATGATCTGATCCGCGGACACATTGTGATAAACACCGGCACACTGGATGATAAGGTTCTTTTTAAATCGGATGGAATGCCTACCTATCATCTGGCTAACATTGTTGATGATCACCTGATGGAAATAAGTCATGTTATCCGGGGTGAAGAGTGGCTCCCATCACTTCCCCTGCATGTAATGCTTTACCGCTCCTACGGATGGGATGTCCCGCTCTTTGCACACCTTCCGCTGATTTTAAAACCGGATGGAAAGGGTAAATTGAGCAAACGTGACGGTGATAAATTGGGGTTTCCTGTAATTCCCCTTAACTGGCCTTACGGCGAAGCTGCAAAAGGGTACAGGGAAGAAGGGTATTACCCGGAAGCTTTTATCAATATGCTGGCTCTGCTGGGATGGAATCCCGGAACGGAACAGGAGATCTTCAGCATGGAGGAACTTATTAATACCTTCTCTATTGAGAGAGTACACAAATCGGGTTCAAGGTTTGATCCTGAAAAGGCAAGATGGTTCAACCATTATTATCTGCAGTCAAAAAGCGATAACCAGCTGGCGCTTGAATTCAGGGATTACCTGAGAGCACAGGGTCATCATCACGATATAGGTGATCTTGAAACCATAATAAGCCTTGTAAAGGAAAGAGTGAGCTTTGTTAAGGATATATGGCACGAAACGGATTTCTTTTTCGAGAGACCTCAATCGTACGACAGTGAGGTAATAAAGAAACGATGGCTGCCTGAAACACCCGCACAACTGCTTGAACTTAAAGAGCTTTTTGAAGGACTGGATAAATTCACACCCGCAGTAACAGAAGAGGCTGTAAAAAACTGGATTGCAGAAAAAGGATACAACACCGGGGCTGTAATGAATGCTTTACGGCTGATGATTGTGGGCGCATCACGCGGCCCGCATATATATGATATTATTTCCTGGATAGGAAAGGAGGAGACTCTTAATCGCATAGAAGCGGGAATTGCTGCTATAGCAATACAACCAGAATGAACTATCCGCAGCCAGGAGATTATATTGATCTTCATACTCATGGAGCCCGACCGGTTAAGGGAGTATTCAAGGTTGAAACGATAATGGCACATGAAGAAAGGATCCCTGAAAAGACTACGGATCTTGCATTCACTTATGGCATCCACCCCTGGTATCTTGATGAATCAAATCATAACAGGCTGCTGGCCTCTGTCATAAAAACAGCAGCTGATCCCCTGATCATAGCCGTGGGAGAAGCCGGATTTGATAAAATAAAAGGTCCCTCTATGGATCTGCAGAGGAAGACCTTTGAAGAGCAGGTCATCATTGCTGAAGAGCTGAATAAACCCGTTGTTATTCATTGCGTCAGGGCATGGGATGAATTGCTCAGGGTACACAAGAGGCTTCATCCGAAACTTCCCTGGCTGGTGCATGGCTTCAGGGGAAATAAGGATCTTGCCATGCAGCTGATTTCCAAAGGGATGTATATCTCTTTCTGGTTTGAATTTATCTTAAAACCGGAATCATCGGAACTTGTAAGAAGCCTGCCAAAGGAGAAGATTTTTATTGAAACTGACGGGGCAGAGGTCGATATCAGGGATATATATAATAAGGTATCCAGTGATTTGGGACTTGGATTGGATGGATTCAAAAAACTGATTCTGAATAATTTTAAAGGATTTTTTATTAAAAGATAGTTTATAACCACTTTGTCTAAACCCCCCTGCCCCCCTAAAGAGGGGATAATAAAGTGTATAAGTTTAGACCCCCTTTATGGGGTGGGCCGCGAAGCGAACCGGGGGTAACGTTGAGGGGCTAAAAGGTAAAAGAAGTTTTTAATTGTAATGGAAAACTGGCTCACTCGAACGGAAATGCTTATCGGGGCAGAGGGTTTAAAGCAACTTAAATCCGCCAGAGTTCTTGTTGTTGGTCTGGGAGGTGTAGGATCTTATGCTGCGGAAATGATATGCCGTGCAGGTACAGGTTCCATGACTATTGTTGACGGCGATACAATACATGTATCAAACCTGAACAGGCAGCTGCTTGCTCTTAATAGTACAACAGGATCAGCCAAGGCAGAGTTAATGGGGTCAAGGCTTCTGGATATCAATCCTGCGATGCAGCTGACAATCATCAATGAATACATACGTGATGAAAGAATGATCGAAGTGCTTGATGCCGGATTTGATTATGTTGTTGACGCTATTGATACACTGTCTCCCAAGGTATTCCTCATCTATCATTCGCTGCAAAGAAAATACCCGATAGTCAGCTCCATGGGATCCGGTGGTAAATTTGATCCTTCAAAGATCAGCATCAGCGACATTTCAGAAACCATAAACTGCAATCTGGCAAAGATACTTCGCAAGCGGCTTCACAGGCTGGGTGTAAGGGAAGGATTTACGGCAGTATATTCTCCCGAGACAATTGATAAGAAGAAAATCATCCCATCGACAGGAGAGCAGAATAAAGCCTCGGTGGTGGGAACAATTTCCTATATGCCCGCAGCATTCGGAATCGTCTGTGCCTCGGTTGTGATCCGCAACCTGGCAGGTATTGTGAGGCCGGCATAAATTTACTTGTCTATTTTTTGCCTGAAGATCAGATAAGCAGGGATACCAACCAATACTGTCAGTAAAGCGATGGAAGACTCAAGGGGCCTTTCAAGAAAGGAAAGAATTAAAATAAGTATACCGGCGCCTGCATAGATTATCTGTGTTACCGGGAATCCTTTTAAACGCAGGGCTCCCGGATCATTCCTCCTGAGTTTCCAGACACCAATGACTGTCATAACAGGAAATATACCGAGTGCAAAGCCCATATAGGTAAGCACCTGCTCAAACGAACCTGACAGAACGAGAATTACAGCAATGAGGCATTGCAGGAGTATTGCATTTGCCGGGACCTGGAATTTAGGATGGATCTTTGCCACCGATTTAAAGAAGAGACCGTCTTTTGCCATGGAATAATATACTCTCGGCCCAATGATGATAAAGGCACTCAGTGAAGAGAAGAGGGCAAAGGCAATAAGTAATGAAAACAAAACCTCTGCTGATTTTCCGAACAGATTCCCCATTGCGAGACCCCCTACCGATATTACACCCTTCATTTCCTCGGGATTAATGCTATAAACATAGAGGGAATTCAGTGCCAGGTAAAGCAACATCACTATTCCTGTCCCATATATCAGTGACCGTGGAAGTATTTTTGAGGGATTCTTTATTTCAGCGCCGATATAGGTTGAAGCATTCCATCCGCTGTAGGCGAACATGATCCACATAAGTGAAAGCCCGATGGTTTTCCATCCTGCAAAACCGGGAGCAATGATATTTTCCCTGCTGAAGTTTGCCGTATCACCTTTTCCTGACAGTAATCCTGCAAATATTAAAACAAGGATTAAAAGAACCTTTAGAACAGTAAGTACATTCTGGATCCCGGCACCTGTTTTTATTCCCCGGTAATGTATGAATGTGAAGATCAGTATAACACTGACAGAGATAAGTTTACCTGTAATCCTTTCATTCATTATGCCGGCACCGGAAATCCATTCGGGAAGGGCTGGAACAGCCCTTAGGAAATATTCACTGAATCCCATTGCCGAAGCGGCAATAGGAGCTGAAAACCCTACAACAAAAGAAACCCACCCGCTGAGGAATCCGAAAACCGGGTGATAAAGCCGGGAAAGGAACAGGTATTCGCCCCCTGCCCCCGGCATTGCGGCACCAAGCTCCCCATAGGATAAGGCGCCGCAAAGAGCAATAATACCACCGATACCCCATAAAACCAGCATCAGGACCGGATTATTAAGACCCGCCATCAGCAGACCTGATGTGGTGAATATCCCTGCCCCGATCATATTTGCAATCACAATATTGGTAACAGGAAAAAGACCCAGTTTCCGCTGCAGTTTCTCTTCAGCCATGAATCGATGAAATTATTTTTCGGCTCTTTTGTAACTGATGGAAACCCCTCCGCCGTTACTGTTTACCGTAGTCTCATAGTTTTTGAGACTTTTTACATATTCAAGAAAAACAGCCTGACCGGAACTATAACCTCCGCGGCCCCCCCTTCCTCCATACGATCGTTCAGATATATTATGAGCTGTAAAGCATCCGCCGACTTTGACCTTTGGGTCAATATCGATGAAATAATTTTTGTACCACTCTTTATCAGCATCACTGAAAACAAAATCAAAAGGGCCTTTAAGCTCTTTTACGAGCTGATGGGCATCAGCAAGTCTCGCATCAATATAATCAGCAAGACCGGCCTCCTTAAAGTTCTGAAGAGCCTCTCTGTGCCTGCTCTCATCTATTTCAATAGTAATAAGTTTTCCTCCTGTCTTACTGAGGGCCCAGGCTATCCATATTCCTGAATGACCTGTTGATGTGCCAATCTCAAGAGCACTTTTATAATTGTTTTTAATGATTATGTCATAGAGCAGCTTGCCGTCAACTGCAGGTACATTCATGTCATACCATTGACGCGAACGACTGTCCAGGAATTTTTTAACCTTCTCATCAAGGACAGGATCTTCTTTGAGAGACTGTGGCCATGCAGGAATAATCATACAGAAAAAGCAGAATGTAAGAACTGTTTTTAACATATTTCAGTATTTTAAATTAGTATGACTGTTATCTTATTATTGACATATAGTTTCAGACATTTATTCCGGAAAGCTACACAAATTGATTAATATCATATCTTTCACTGCTCCCATTTTTCAGACCTTTCCGGGCTCCGGCTGATAAATGTTGGCAGGCTGGCATTATTTTTATAATTTTAAACCAGAAATCTAAACCGATATTATTTCAATTGCAAGAATATGAA
>CAZHRV010000194.1:0-1839 GCA_964535035.1 uncultured Rikenellaceae bacterium | reverse complement strand
CACCAGGGTATTATCCCTCATGAAAAAAATATTCGTCCTGCTTCCCTCGGTGATCAGCCCATTTTCGTTTACAAGAAGGGCCTCATAAGCGCCCTCCAGGATGAGCTTATGAAATATTGATGATCGAAGCCTGTGATTGATAACCTTGGATGCTGGATTGGGTCTCTCGGCATAGAAAAGAATCCCCTTTACGCCTTTCCTGTAATGTTCTGCAGAGGGGTAGATTGGTTCGATATAATAAACAAGATAATTTTCTTCCCCTTTGTTGTAGTTAAAGACAATCTTAAGGTTAATATGCTTTTTATTATCCCATTTAGCCAGACTGATAATATCTTTTTTCAGGGCAGCGGTATCAGCAAGCATCTTTTTCTTCTGCAGCCTTGTACTTGATTTAAGCCGCTCCATATGATCGTAAAAAAAGACCGGAGAACCCCTGGTCATCCTTATCACTTCATAAATAGAATCTCCGTCATACACAAAAGAATTATCGAAAGAATCGGACGACTCTATATTTCCATTGAAGATAAATTTATTCCCGTAACACTCATTCATGATGGCTGGTTTAATTCCCTGACAAAAATACAAACAAATAAACACTCACACCTTAATTCTGATTATATTCGCAATAAGTGGAAATCGCGCGGTTTTATGTATGCAATAATCGATATTGAGACCACAGGCGGAAGCGCCAGAATGGAAAAGATCACTGAAATTGCCATTTACCTGCACGATGGAGAAAGAATAACCGATGAATTCGTTTCCCTGGTCAATCCTGAAAAAAACATCCCCTATTTCATAACAAACCTTACAGGCATAACAAACGAGATGGTGGAGGATGCACCGCGTTTTTACGAAATAGCAAAAACCATTGTGGAGCTTACCGAAGGAAGGGCTTTTGTTGCACATAATGCGCGGTTCGATTATTCATTTATAAGACAGGAGTTTAAGTCGCTTGGATTCAACTACAGGAGAATAATAATCGATACTGTTGCCCTCAGCAGAAAACTGTTTCCGGGACACCGGTCATACAGCCTCGGAAATATTTGCAGGGACTTGAAGATAGGGATTAACGGACGACACAGAGCTGCAGGTGATGCCCAGGCTACAGTGAAACTTTTCGAAATGCTTCTCGAAAAGGACAGGGAGATGTATGGTGAACGATCAAATCTTATCAGGAATACCAGAATATCAAAGCTGAATCCCCGCCTCGATATTTCCAAAATTGACCTCATCCCTGAAGAACCGGGAATTTATTATTTCTATGATGAAAACGGTGAGCTGATCTATATTGGCAAAAGCCGAAACCTTTATCAAAGGATAAACACTCATTTCTCAAACAATACTACCAACCGGGCTATGGAAATGCGTGATCTTATTGCCGATATCGACTGGGATATAACTGGCAGTGAGCTAATCGCACTGCTCAGGGAGTCATTTGAGATCAAGGAGAGTAAGCCCGGCTACAACAGGCAGCAAAGGATGTCGCGCTTTCAATGGGCGATTTTCAGTTTCACAGATGACAACGGATATCTCAATTTCAGATTCGGACAGACAAATTCAGGTGATAATCCACTGTCAGTCTTCAGCAGCAGGAAAAAGGCTAAATCGAAACTCGAAGGACTGGTTGAGGCTTATGATCTGTGCCAGAAGCTGACCGGATTATACGAAACAGATGGAGCCTGTTTTCAGTATCATGTTGGTATCTGCAAAGGAGCATGCTGCGGAAGTGAATCATCTAAAGAGTATAATGAAAGGGCATATAAAGCCGCTGATGAGTTTATCTTTTCACGCAGGAACTTTTTTATCATTGATACAGGCCGCGATGATGAAGAAAAGTGT
>CAZHRV010000193.1:0-3406 GCA_964535035.1 uncultured Rikenellaceae bacterium | reverse complement strand
TGAGCATAAATGGCTTGTAGTCAGTCCTTCGCTCTCTCCTGAAAATGCCCCTTCAGTTCATCCGAGAGAAGCTATTTCAGCAGGTACCACTATGGACAACCAGCTTGTATTCGACCTGTTTACAAGAACCATTAAAGCTGCTCAAATCCTCGGCACTGATAAGGAATTTACTGTTAAACTTGAAGAAGCAGTTAAACGCCTTCCTCCTATGCAGATAGGAAAGTGGGGACAGCTCCAGGAATGGATGAACGACTGGGATAATCCTGAAGACAACCACAGACACGTTTCTCATCTTTACGGGCTTTATCCGTCTAATCAGATTTCGCCTTACCGGACACCTGAATTATTCTCAGCCGCAAGAACTTCTCTCATGGCACGAGGAGATGAATCAACCGGATGGTCAATGGGCTGGAAAGTAAACCTTTGGGCGCGCCTTCTCGACGGTGACCATGCATATAAATTAATTACAGACCAGCTAACACCTTCTATCCAGCCCAGCGGAAGACAAAGAGGCGGTACCTATCCCAATCTTTTTGATGCTCATCCTCCTTTCCAGATCGACGGGAACTTTGGATGTACCTCGGGTATTGCCGAGATGCTGCTTCAAAGCCAGGATGGTGCTATTCATTTATTACCGGCCCTTCCCGGTGCATGGAAAAACGGCAGTGTAAAAGGCCTGAAAGCAAGAGGCGGATTTGAGGTAGATATCCAATGGGAGAATGGCGAAATCGCAACAGCTAAGATCAAATCTTCACTGGGGGGAAACTGCCGCCTGCGATCCTATGTCCCGCTGAAAGGCAAAGGTCTGAAAGAAGCCGGGGGGCAAAATCCTAATCAGTTCTATGAATTGCCTGTTACAGGCAAACCCTTGATACATTCTGAGATATCAGCATCATCGTTGACCCGGAGGAAAGTTTACGATTATGATTTATTAACCCGCAAAGGGGATATTATCGAAATAAGCAAATAATAGATACAGATACTGATAAGATTTACTAATTAATTATCAAAATTTTACAACTTCCCAATATGCCTTTTTGGGTTTCAGGTTCTCGTCGAACAGTAGCGGGTAGGCTTTTCTGTTTCCTCTGTTAAGCCAGCTCCTTCCATCGTAGACATTCCAGAAAGTAACGCCCGTAATTACATCTTTCTTTTCCCGGAACATTTTAAATGCCATTTTATATAAGTCAATCTGTTTTTTCTCTCTTTCAGGAGTGAATCCCATATTGACTGTATCAGATCTCGATGTATAAATAGATACATCAAGCTCCGTTATCTGGACCTTCAGTCCAAGTGATGAGAATTTATCAATTGCATCCCTGAGGTTCTGCTCAGTGGGATTAGTAATATTCCAATGACCCTGAAGTCCTACAGCATTTACTGGGACACCGGCGTCAAGCAGTTTCTTAAGCATGTAATATATTTTATCTCTTTTTACCGGGTCCTCAGTATTGTAGTCATTGTAGAAAAGTACAGCATTGGGATCTGCTTCATGAGCCCATTGATAGGCATCCGCAATATATTCCTCCCCGCATATTTTATACCACGGTGTCTCCCTGTAAATTTTTGCAGTGTCCTCATCATCGACGATAGCTTCATTCAAAACATCCCATGCATATACTTTCCCTTTATACCGGGTAACAACCTGAGTAATATGCTCCTTCAGCCTTGCCAGAGCTATCTCTTTTGTTACCTGGTTACCCTGAGAATCCTTAAACATCCATGCTCCGGTCTGACTATGCCAGCAAAGAGTGTGGCCGCGTACTTTCATTCCGTTGGCCTGGGCAAAATCCACAATCTTGTCAGCGTCATCCCAGAAATACCTGTTTTCTTCAGGATGTATCGGGCCTGGTTTCATAGTATTTTCAGGTGTGAGACTGTTAAAATGTTCTTTAATCAGTTCTGCCTGGGCACCTTCGAGCGAATTCGGAGCGACGGCTACGCCGATTGGAAAATAATCCTTGTAGAAATCTTTCAGTCCTTTAAGAGTATCGGCTTCATTGGCAGCATTATTCTTTCCGGTTCCCCCGCAACTGTTGATCAGCATTATTGCAGTGGTTATCACAACCACTGAAAAGAAAGTAATCAATGTTCTGGTAAATGATAGTTAGTTTTTCATAAGAGTTAGTGTTAAGGTTTTAATAGTTGATATTACGATCCATTTATATCTCAGATTATCAGGTGTATATGATTTAATACCAAGGTTTCTTTTTGTGTAATTTCCATTCATTATAAAATGATCCCGGATGGTTTTAACCGCCTCTACTGTGTCTCTTTAGTTTTTCAAAATTTTTGCGCCTTTTGTTATTCCCGATTCATTAAAGGCGTCGATACTGAAATAGTAGGTTATATCCTTATTCAAACCAGTGAGCATCAGAGAATTAGTGTCGTATACCATTACAGAAGTATATAATTTGTTGATATCGGTACCATAATTTACCACATAACCGGTTGCCAGATCATCTATTGGCCAGCTTATACTTGCTTTTCTTGTATCAGATTCACTGCGTTCCACTGTGAAATCAATAATAATCCCGGGAGTTTTACCTTCCTGTATGCCAAAAATTCGCAGATCATAAACCGAGAATTTCCCATCAGGAACTTTTACATTTTCTATTTTGATATATTTCGCCTTAACAGGCTTTTCGAGTTCTATATAGTCATGACAGGCATCTGCAGTGTTGTTGCTTTTGTCAACTATGACATCCCATGATTTTCCGTCATTTGAGGCAAGAATACAATAACAATAAAATATGTTTTTACTATCAGGCTTTAGATTTGATTCGTTATCGGCAAAGTTTACCTGTATAGCATTCACGGTTGATTTGTTATCCAATTCCACGCTAAGCCATTCTCCCGCATCCCCGGTACTGGCAGACCACCAGGTTCTTATGTCTTCATCAAAGGCATTTTTTACTGGATTGTTTTCCATTGCGGATGACGCTTCAGCTTTCTTTTTATAGGATAGAAGCATCCATCCCCTGAAAAGATCCTCTTTGTCAAAGTTTATTTTATGATCTGGCACAATGGTTGGATAATCTCCGAATGCTGTAAATGTCCTCATCACGCCATCTTTATCAAAGGCAACCGGAAAAATACCGAGGCGGCGTTCGAACATGTGACGTACTGAGATTGACATTGAGGAAACATGCCAGTAGTTGCCGTATTCATCCTGGTATGTTGAGCTGTGGCCTGCTCCCCCGATAAATCCTCCCGGCTTATATGAAAAAGGGCTGTAGGTTTCATAGGTGAACGGACCCATGGGTGAATCAGATGTATAAATGCCGTCGGCATAGGTCTTGAACTCTGTACCCGGGGCTGAATACTGAAGGTAATAACGGTTGTTGTGTTTTGTCATCCAGGCACCTTCATTCCAGCCGTTCCTCGTCAGTTCATTGTGTTCGCC
>CAZHRV010000192.1:0-7884 GCA_964535035.1 uncultured Rikenellaceae bacterium | reverse complement strand
ACTAATAACCAATAACCAATAACTAATAACCAATAACTAATAACCAATAACTAATAACCAATAACTAATAACCAATAACTAATAACCAATAACTAATAACCAATAACTAATAACCAATAACTAATAACCAATTACCCCTTTATTTCCCTTTTCTCCACCGTCTCATCACATTACCTAATGGCACTCCTGCGCCGGTTTTCTTCGATGGAAAAATACCCTCATTCACAGTCCTGATATCTTCAATGGTATAAAATGCTTTTGGATTGAATTTCTCAATTATATCAATAACCTCTACCAACTCATGACGTTGAATAATGGTATAAATAATGTATATTTCTTCCTTTGCTCCATGAGCCTCAATGCTTGTGGCACCAAAACCATTGATATTAAGGTTGTGTACAAGTTCAGCTCCTTTAAGATGAGCAAAAACCCTTATCATCTGGAAACCCATTGCCAGCTTCTCTTCTATTATCATACCGATAAAATTGCCGGATGCGAATCCAGCCGCATAGGCAAAATAATTAATGTAATTATCAAGGTTCTGCATTATTTTACTTACAGCTACGATCCAGATAAACACCTCAAAAAAACCCAGGAAAGGTGCAATATTTTTCTTCCCCTTTGAGACAAATATAATTCTCAATGTACCTAATGACACATCAAATATACGGGCCAGAAAGATTAAAAATGGCAATATGCCATAGCTGAAAAGGTTTGAGTCAAAGAATGAGGTTTCCATGATGATCAAGTTTAATTTTATGTGAAACAAATATATATAGAATGGTGTAATAGTGCAACGGTATAACGGTACAATGGCGTTTAACTATTACCAAAGCAGGCAAAAAGATGGGCCTTTCACAGAATCCTTTGTTCAGATACAACATCTTAAAAAATATCTGATCTGAACCTGTAAAGCACTGGCTCAGGGTACATTATTTCTATCGTCGCTGAGAAAATCCTGAAGCTTTCTTGACCAGGCAGTCCCGACAAGCTTTTGTTTTACAAAATAAAGATTCTCCTCACCAGGATTATTACTGTCGATATACCATGGTAAATGCCGGGCCTCATAAGGATAGGCAGTACGGTACATCTCAATATTGTAATTTGCGTGCCTCCGTTTTGCCCTTGGCCGATAAAGAGCAAAAGTCGTGTCAATAGGAGCATAGTACAGAAGGTCACTCACCTTATGCTTATAAAAGAACTGTTCATATGACATTACCTCCTCCTTCATGGAATAGCAGTCAGGCAGATCATTAATTTTTAATGAAAATCCAACCTTCTGGGCAAATTTGCGGGTCTTCAAGACTTTCAAGAATAACAGCAGAAAGTCATCAGGACATTCATCGATCGGAACAATATCTGAATCGGAATAAACGAAAAAATCATCCTTGAATCTCTTGTAGATGCCTGATAACCATAGTGCATTCTTACCGAAATTCTTTTCAAGCCTGAAAACCGGATATTTACAGTTATCATAGTACCGGAGCAGCGGAGGATAGGTGGAAAGGTTATCTATTATATATATGTTTTTATATCCTCTTTTTTCAAGACTGGCAATCAATTTTTTTACTGATTCGAGCCTGTTAAAATTATTAATAATAATAGGAATTACCTTATAATCAGTGATTTTTGAGGGCTTTACATGTTCAAAGAGAAAGTTAAAGAAACCCAACAACCGATAATAGGCAAATTTGAAGGAATTCTTTGGAATAATTCTGGTTTTTATGGAGCTCATCTGGTATATTTTAATCTCATGTCAACTTTCCTGTTGTAAACATAATAACAGGGTTCATCACAGGAGACCTTATCATATAAAACCCTGGGTGTAACAGAATTGATAACAATATAATTTACATCTTTGGTATATGTTGCAGTGATAGTGTATAATTTATTTACCGGTACATCCTGGGTAATATTGGATGATATGGTGGAAAATGATTTATATAAAACAGAGTCTTCAAGATAGCCTTCGTAAATATTTACGATTGTATATGTGGGCAACTTATCAAGTTTGATATTAAGTTTAGCCGTAACAGGTTCGTCTGAGATACATTCAGAACAAATTATGAGCCTTGTTCCCGGCTTTTCGCAGGAGAAGAATACTACCAGTATAATAAATACAAGTGTATTTCTGAATTTCCCATTATTTCCTCCTAGTACCATTTAATTGTTTTTACCGGTGCTCTTTCATTATCAAAAAAGAAATTATACGAGAGTCCGAATCTGCCCCATACTGGTCCTATCCTGTGAAAATCAGTATTCATGAATTCAACACCCGATATCAAAGTGATATTGTTTTTTATCCATTTGAAGCTGATAGCCGGGATCACCTTGAACCTGTTATCGGGTTTGATCAGTGTCCCTTTATACTTACTTCCGAATGAATAGGCTGCTGATAAAGAAGAGGAAAGGAGGATGTTGCTTTTAAACATGTTATCGGTAAGGGGAATATCTTTAAAAACTCCGGCATATACTATTGAACTCTTGTCCAGGTACTGGTAATACAGATAGTCGCTTTCCTTTACCAGAACCCGGGTATACCATAATTTAGTATCATAGCCTGTAATAATTCCAAGATTCCGGAGAGGCTCTTTGAAAGCAAGACTGACTCCTGTGAATATATCCCTGAAATCCGATTTGAATGACAATGATACTGCCATCTGGTCTATCTCAAGTTTTTTACTTACATAAAATCCGTTTTTTTCAAGGAGGTTAATAATATTCTTCCGGCCGTATCTGATCGCAATATTATATGGATTAATGGCTTTTCTTTCGGGGTCAGTCCACCTGTTGCCGCTTTTAATCAGCATTTCTGTTCCTGCTGTCTGGTCTGCTCTTATAGCAAGGTCCAATGCATCCCATCTGTACCTGTTTTGTTCATAAATATCGACACCTTTTTCTCTGAGAAGGTTCATAATAAGAGTGTCCCCGTTTTGAGCAGCAATCAGAAATGGTGTAAATCCCTCATTATCCCTTGCTTCCATATTTGCACCATTTTGGATAAGAAGATCAGCAATATCAGCATAACCCGCCCATATGGCAGCCATCAGGGGCGTAGTACCATCAAATGCCTTATTGTCAATCTCTGCCTCATAGTATAAAAGAAGATCAGTAATATATAAGTGTCCGCATATAGATGCATAGTGAAGCGATGTAGCCCCATAATTGTCCTGAAAATTAACGTTAGCTCCATATCTTATAAGGTCTTCTGTTATTTCAAAATTCTGGTTCTTGACAGCAATAAGCAGGGGTGTCTCATACATGTTTGTAATCTTATTCACATCTGCATTATACCTGAGAAGGACATTAACAGCTTCAGGTTTATTGTTTGAGACAGCCAATATCAGAGGAGTAGCACCTTCTTCAGTATCATTGTTAACATCAGCTCCCAACAAAATCATCCTTTCGACTTCTGTATAGTAACCCTCTGAAGCTGCGATCATCAGGTTGTATTCGAGAGCACCTGCTACGAAAAGAGGAAGATATTCTGAAGTGTCGATTTCAATGATCTTTACCTGTGGTACTACCCTGACAGAAAAAACCAGAAAAACCATCAGCAGAAGAAATATTTTCAATGAATATTTTTTAAACATCGTGGCTACAAAGTTAATCCTTTGAACTTAATCCGGCATATCTGCCAGTTACGTTTTTTGTGCTTTGAGTCGGACAGTGTATTTCTTATTGATAAAAGTTAATATTTTCTTTTAATCCTGAATAGAATACTTATTATTTTTGTTTCAGTAAAAATTATTTCATTTTTGTCAGGAACAAAAAAAATATTACTCGTAATACTCCTGGCCTCCGTAGTAAGTTATAATCCGGGAGCCATTGAAAAGAGCAACAATGCTGCCGTTATGCTAGTCCCGGGTAATGTCAGGCTTTCCAACAGTAATTCATCAGGAAGAGAATTTACCACAGTTGAAAAGACTATTCGTGCATTCATGCGCAAATGGTCTATCACGGGAGCTTCGGTTGCTATAGCGAAGGACGGCAAATTGATATATGCCAGAGGATTCGGTTATTCAGATACCATATCGGGGGAAGAGATACAGCCGTATCATAAATTCCGTATCGCCAGTATATCCAAGCTGGTTACGGCAGTTGCTGTAATGAAACTTGCAGAAGAGGGAAAATTAAATCTGAATGACAGGGTTTTCGGGCCGGATGCAATCCTCAATGATCCCTGTTTTAGCAATCCCAGGGATAAAAGAGCATATGGTATTACTGTTGCTCATCTTCTCAGTCATAAAGGTGGATGGACCCAGCGGTGGGGCGACCATATGTTCATGCCCCTGGTAGTTGCTGATCAGATGGGGATAAAACCCCCGGTTGATACCAGGACAATAGTTAGGTTTGCCCTTGATAAAAGGCTTCATTTTGCTCCCGGCAAAGGCAGGGCATACTCAAACCTGGGGTACAGTATCCTCGGACTTGTAATAGAAGAGGTTTCAGGGATGCCTTATGAGGAATATTGCCGGAAGTCTGTACTGGAGCCTCTGGGTATTTATGATATGGTACTTGCCCGTAATCTCTCTTCACTGAAGGCTCCCTATGAGGTAACCTACCATTCGCCCTCTGATGTCGTTCCGAAGCCGTCTATTTACGGTACGGGTGAATTGGTCTCTCCAGTCTACGGCGGAAATGATATTGAAGCCCTTGGCGGAGCCGGTGCATGGCTGGGAACAGCACCTGACCTTCTCCGCCTGCTCCTGGCTGTTGACGGATTCGATACTAAAGAGGATATCCTGAGCCGTGAGAGTATTGAATTGATGACCGATATCCGGAATGGACTTGCCCCGATAGGCTGGAAAACAACAATCAGCAACGGAACATGGTGGAGAACCGGCTCATTCCCCGGGAGTGCAGCAATGATGAAAAGACAACCTGACGGGACAGCCTGGGTTGTGCTCTTTAACTCAAGCACATGGAACGGACCTGAAATACATTCTTTTCTTAACACCATGATGTACAGGGTAATATCCCGGCTTAAAATAACCGGTGATTATGATCTTTTTGACTATTCACTGCCAGTACCGCTTAAAACTGACTTTACTGCTTCAACACCTGCTAAATAATGTGCTTCTCAGTTAATGTAAACCTGGTCAAGGAAGAGCTTGAAGAGAGATATGGTATTTCATTTCCTGATAAATACCGATATGAGCCAAGCTATTATTATCATGCATTCGGACTGCCCGTTATACCCGCGGTCTGCTCAGAAAACCCTGCTGCTGTAAGCTTTCTTAAGTGGGGATTGATACCCTCCTGGACTAAGAATAAAGAAGATGCTGAAGCAATAAGATTTAAGACCTTCAATGCAAGGGCAGAAAGTATTGATACAAAACCGTCCTTTTCATCCTCCTTCAGATCACGGAGATGTCTTATTCCGGTGAGAGGTTTTTATGAATGGCAGCATGCTGGTAAAAGGAAAATACCATGGTATGTTTACAGGACTGATAATGATATTATTACACTGGCAGGACTATACAGCGAATGGTTGCCTGAGGCTGAAGGAGAACCCTTAAAGACATTTACTATTATCACAACTGATGCCAACGAACTAATGGCTGAAGTTCATAACTCAAAGAAACGAATGCCGATAATCCTGGAAAGATCGGATGAAAAGAAATGGATTGATATCAAAACCCCTCCTGCCAGAGTTTTGGAAATGCTTAAACCTTGTCCTTCCGATGTCCTTAAGGCTCATACAATCGGTCCATTGGTAAATGACAGAAATGCAAACAGGAATATTCCGGATGTAATCAAAGAATATATCTGGACGGAGGAAACATAAATAATCCATCCTGGGCACTATATGCCGCGGATGGAAGTCACTTCATTATAAAAGGTTATGGTGTTGAATCTGATGAGGTAAAAAGATTCCTCCCATACCTGCATTCCCTGATAAAAGCGGTAAATAGCTGAGTATGATAAAAGGATCGGAACCCTTTCTATTGTGCCACAAAGTGGTAAGTTAATGTTCCAGCCTGTATCTTTGGAGAATAGATATCCGGGTTAAATCTTGATATCAACGCTGTATTAACGGCTGTATCTTCGAGACATGGGTCGATAGTAGTGCTTTCTGTTTCTATGATCCTTGCCTCTTCTACAATACCCTTCTGGTTTACCAGGATGGCCAGGACAATTTTCCCTGATCCTTCACACTTGTATATTGGTATGGGAAGGTAGGTGTGATTACGCCCTTCAAGGTTATAATATATACGCGTCGGACCCTGGTAATTTGCTGCCATTACTTCAGATTCCAGAGGTTCTTCCTCTTCAGTCCTGTTTTCAAATGCAAGCTTCTCGTCTTTGGCATCCTTCTTAAGCCTCTTCCATTCATCTATATAATTATCAACACCAAGTTTGCCGCTCTTAATAAGCTCATCTTTTACCTTATTAATATAATCCTCAGGATCTATCTGTACATCGGGCTTGTTTGCCAGATTACGGGCAATATTGAGAAGCTCTTCATCTCCCTGCAGGACCTGTTCTATGCCTTTTGCCGGAAGCTCAATCAGTTTTTCCCTGTCCTGAAGGTTATCAGGACTCTCTTCAGCAAATTCTATAACGAATTCATTTGAAAGATCTATATTAAGAGAACGTATTTGGAACAACATGAAAAATATAGCTGCAACAAGATGAAATATCACAGTACCCAGTATTCCGATAATTTTGCCCTTATAATCTTTCATACAATGCAAAATTAATTCATTTTTATCCCTTCTTCTTTTTCTTTTTGACAGGTTTAGCAGGTTTCGTTTTTTTATTCGATTTGTTCTTTAGCAGTCCATTTTTAAGACCTTCGATAAATTTTGTCCAGGCAAAAGGATTTAACAGGTTATTTATCGGATACTGGTATCGTGTTGCCATCGCATTGAAGTTCTGTTCCATAGCATACCTGAAACCTGCTTCAGGTGATATACTTACACCAGTTTGATTCGATACGGCGACATATATAGAGGCCAGATTCTCATTCATATTTTCTATGGTCTGGTCAACCGGACGCTCCCGGACCATATCCTGAATGAATTCATTGTAGGTTTTCCAGGGAAGGATGGTTACCTCTTCGATCGGGATGGTATCAAGCTCGAGAACGATATCTACCATACAGTGCTTTTTATTATAATCAAGCGGAACAATTGTATGATATCTTTTAAAGCCCAGAGCCCTGAAAAAAATAGTATCGCCCGGAATGCTGGTTATTGAAAATATTCCGGTTATTTCGCTGATTGTTCCCCTGCGCAGCTTCTTTGAGATTACTGCAACCCCTGATACCGGATTATCTGTAACATCGGTTATGATACCGCTTACCTGTACAAATCTTTCCTGACCGCGTGTCTGGCTGCTCAGAAGCAGAGTAAGCAGCAGTGATATAATAATTTTATAAGTGAATCTGTCCAAGAGTATCTGAAATACTATTATAACGTACTTTATCCCTTTAGAGTTTGCAAAGTAAGCATTATTGAGCGTAACGTTATAACATTTAACTATATTTTAATAAATCCGGCCTTTCACTCTCGCAGTAAAAAGAGGCTGACATTTCTGACAGCCTCTCCACGACAAAATGCAGCGGTTGTATACAGGTTATTCCTCCTTCGAATCATCTTTCTTCGCCGACCTCAGTAAAAGGATTTCATTCAGGACAATCTCGGTGATGTATTTTGTAACACCATTCTTGTCGTCATAAGTTCTGTAAACAAGCCTGCCATTTACTACAACCTCATTTCCTTTTTTAAGATATTTGGATGCCCTGTCTGCAAGACCATTCCATGCAACAATGTTATGCCACATCGTCTCTTCAATTTTCTCCCCGTCACTATTTTTATAAGCATCATTTGTTGCAAGAGTGAATTTTGCAACCTTCTTTCCGCTGTCAAGCGTCTT
>CAZHRV010000191.1:0-9364 GCA_964535035.1 uncultured Rikenellaceae bacterium | reverse complement strand
TTCCCACCTGGAATAATGGTCCTGAGGAGGTATAGGCAATCCCTCTTCAATAAAAGACCAGTCAGGTCTGCGCCAGGGAGGATTCTCTGTTTTACCGTGTATCCAGAATTTACCCTTTGGTGTCTTAAACACCCAGCTTCTACCCTCCTCGGTTTTAAGCATCTTAAAACTCCCGGTGCTGCAATGTCCCTGCCTTAAAAGCTTTTTGTTCCTGTACAGGTAAAAAAGATTATCAGTTGTGTTTATTACAAGATATGACTGGCCCGATGTATAACTGTTATAGCGTCTTGAAAGACGCTGAATATCTCTTTTAATCAGGATTATCTGCTTCTTATATAATGCATCTTTCTTAAGCTCCTCTGAATTGTTTATAATGGTTTTTTTTGTCAGTGGAATCTCCTGAAAAGCCGGAACACCATACATGAAAAACGCCAACAGGGAAGCTATGATTACCAGTACCAGGAGCCAGTTGAAGACTATATACAAAACTTCTGATACTTTTTCATTATCAATTATTTTACGATAGAGTGACTGATCGGTAACAATGAGTTTTTGTTGGCCGTTCTGAACAGGATCAGCAGGTATATGGCCATTGTCTGGTCTTGCTCCATCATCCGGTATTTTCATTTCATCCATTTATGATGGTTCATCTGTTCAGTGCCTGCCTGAGGTTATACATTGATCCTACAATTGTAACAGGAGTACCTATCCCGACATACTTAAAAACTGAGTCTATTTCTATGTTCCTCAGGGCAATGCATCCCGAGGTCCAGTCAGCGCCTTTCCCACCTTCTCCATGAATTTCTATCTTTTCCCCTATTCTGGCTGCAGTAGAAAGGGAGCCTTTCTCTTTTTCACGTCTGAAATTGATGGTATCTTCAGCATTAGGATAGTCAAGCAGCAGCGCTTTGTAATATCCGGTACTGTCGTCTTCGATTTTCTTAACAATCCTATACATGCCTTCAGGAGTTGCCTTATCTCCCCTTCGCTTCTTATCACCAACCCAGTTTTTACCCAGTTCAGCAGTAAATTCGGAAATTTTTTCTCCATCAAGATAAACAAAAAACTTATGTGAAAATTTGTCGATGATTATCGAATAATCATGATTTTCCTGTGAGGCAGCTATAGTGCTGTCAATCCACACTTTCCATTGCGGAAATGATTTAAAATAGCTTCTCATGTGTGCATTTGCATAATCATAGGAAGAGGTAAGAAGTGATTTTGATTTTGCTATTTCTTCCTCCGCGAGGAGATAGTTTCTTTCATTGAAGGCTACCCGGGATTCCCTGGCAAGCATTTTCCCCATTGAAATATTATTCCTTACTTCGGATGTCAGCGGATATGCGTAGAAGCTCTTATTGATCTTTTTAATAAGATTGTCAAGATCCTTTAAATTTTCTTGCAGATTGATCTTAAGGTTTGTCGAATTATTTAACGAGGTCTCAGATGCCTGTAATGCCTTCTTTGAAGAAAGTTCAGCAAAAGCAACTACTTTATCATAATTCCTTTTATAGATAAACCGTTCGTTTTCGCTTCTCCAGTTTGCCATTGCCGAATCATAATAAGCCCAGGCTTCACGGTAAAGGTTGCCTGAATATTTATCAGCCTCATTTTCGCGTGCAAGGGCAAGGGTTTCCCGTGCATATTTCATATCACTTACCGGAGGAGGAGGTACAGGATAGAAAAGCAGGAAAACTGACAGGGTAATGAAAAGAGCAATACCAGAAATAAATAGTATATGCCACCAGGGTTTTACCATTAAAATAATTTTGGCTGCCTAAAAAAAACCCCGGGGGATAACCCGGGGAATTTGTTTTTTCTTATTTATTATTAATCAGAATCGTATTCTTGCTTTGGTCAGAGCTTCCTTGATTTCAGCATTAAGGCCATCAGCCTTTGCTTTGGCAGCTTTGATCTTATTCAATGCATCCATGAATGCACCGTTATCATAAGCGGTTTGAGCTTCAACGACTGCTGCATCAACATTTGAAAGATCAGCTTTGATCTGTTCAATAACAGCTGCGCCCTCTTTCCCTCTTGGAAGTTTCGGAACAAGCTTACTGTTCTCTGCAAGAACTGTTTTAATATCGTTCAGCAGGGTTTCAGCTTCCGCTTTAACCGCCTCTTTTTTGGCTGCTACCTTTGATGCAAGTTCGTTTGCCAGAGCCGATGTAGAGGCAAGTTTTTCTTTTGCATCACCGAATTTTTTGAACAATTTTCCTTCCTGAGCTTCAATGTCAGCCATTATGGCATTCATTGAATCCTGTACTGCTGCAAATTCATCAGGTAAATATACATTTGCTTCTGCAGCCTTTGCTGCCTCTATTGCAGCATTGGTTGCATCAATTTCAACCTGCGGTTTTTTTCCGCAGCTGGCAAGGATTGCTATCATAGCGATAGCTGTCAATCCCATTAAAATTTTGTTTTTCATTTCTTGTCCTTTTTAATACTATGTTTATTTAAAACTTCCGGATTTTTCGGTTCTAATCGTAATTATTATCAGTTGTTATAGTGCAAATATACTATAATTTAGCGATATAGCTATTAAGAAGTGAAAAATATTTTCTTGCCCCTGCAAATCCTCTGCAGGTATATTTTTGCTGTTTACTGATCTTTTATTTCAGATTTCAGATTTTAATCCTGTAATACATTTATTACCTGATAGACACCGTCAACATGAAACCGCTCACGGGTCATTCCTGATACAGGTTCAGCCCCATACCGAAAATAAAGAGAAAAGGGATATTAAGTATTTTACTTCAGGAAATATCTCAACCCCAGGCTTATACCAAGTGCCTGCACACCTGCTTTGGTACTGCCTTCCATTATGCTGTTAAGCTCATTCATCTTCGTTGTCAGGTAGAAATCTCCGTCACTTGAATAATTCGAAATATCTGACAGAAACTTGTTAAAATGCGCTCCCAATGTTATCTGGAATGAGGCACCAAGGTAAAAATAAATCCCTCCTGAAGCTGTTATTGCTGCGTTGAACGACTTGATATCAAGCTCTTCTGATACGCTTGTAGCCAGATCACTGGCAAAACCATATTCAGGAAGGTTATGAAGAGTAACAGGATAAACAGAATAATAACCATCATAGGTAAATGTTCCGGTGCCATCAAAGGTTTTAACCATAGGTATCTCAGCGCTGATACCGGCATTTACGAAAAATCCCAGTTTACTACCGGCCGGAATCCGTAACGCAAGTGATACCGGGATACTTAAAAATGAAATATTCTGTATTTCAGTTATTGAACTACCATCAATCTGCATTTCATAATCTTCCGGGGGTGAATCAGTATCTCTTGCACTAAAATCAGCAATATATTGTGCCAGAAATAGTTCTGATGAATATGGATTATATCCGGCACCAAAGTTGATTCCGATATAATTTGAAAAGTAAAATGCACCATCAACTGAAATATTGAACGACATTTTTTTTGTAAGGGTTAATTTATCTGAAAATCCTTCATTCTGTATCGATGTCTGCTGTGGAGTCAGGAGTATCCCAATATAAAATCTGTCTTTATTTTCAAAAATTCTTCTTGAATCAGTCCCCTGGGCATATAAAACAGTGTTCAGCATAGCTGCCATAAACAAAGACAGGATAATAAATCTCAAACTGCTTTTATAAGTTTCCATAATGCTGATATTTAAATACTTATCCTAATTATTCAATTATTATTAATTTTGTATACTCAATCTCTTCATCATTTACATTTACCTCTATAGTATATATCCCGTCCTTCAGGTTGCCGACAGGTATTTCACAATTAAGGTCAATATCTCTCTTTTCAGTCCTGTATTCCACACTCTTAATTCCAGTTGAATTATAAATGGTTACAACGGTTTCTCCCATAAAATCGCTGCTCAGATTTAGGGTAAAGTTCGATTTTGCAGGATTGGGATAAACCGATATTGATTTACTTCCCGAAATATAAACCAGGTTTGAGTGATTATAACACCCGCCATGGTCAGAAGTTACAACATAATAATATCCGGATTGTCCAGCTGTTACATGATATTGGGCTGTCGCTCCGCTTATCAGTGAGGTCCCCACAAACCATTGGAAGCTGGTCAATGAATCATTGGGATTATAGCATATCAGGACTTTCCCCCATTTAGATTTTATCCGCGGAATAACTCCGGTTTTGACTTTTACTGAAGTGGTTGTACTGTAATCACTTTCCACACCGGGTGATATTACCGTAGTTACCCTGAAATAATATGTTTGTCCGTTAACAAGGTCGGAAATAGTGATTGCATTCCATGATGGGTTATTGTATGATGCATATAATGAAGAAGGTGCCGGAGCAGTTCCCCAATAGACATTGTACTGCATAAAACCAGCTTCTGTGGTCTGGTCCCACTGAAGGTATACCTCATTATTACATGATGAAGCCGATAATCCTGTTGGTGCCGGCGGTGGATCAGGAAGTGTGGTTACTGATACCACGTTAGAGTTATCACCTGTCCCGCTTACATTATGTCCTCTTACCCTGTAATAATATACTGTGTTAGAACTCAATCCGCCTATATCAAGACTTATGTCATAGCCAATATCAAGGTTATTATAACCTGTGACATATGATGAAAAGGCATCATCATAAGCGACATCAAGGTAAAACCCGTCCGTTCCGGATGCAGGAGTCCAGTTTGCCTGGAACTGTGTTTGTGTAATATTGGTTGCCGGATCGGCTGTCGGGGCTGCAGGCAAATCAGGCATTACGAGAAGTGTGGTTACCATTATGCTACCTGAATTATCGCTCTCTTCTCCCTCATTATAACCTCTAACGCAATAATAATATGTAG
This sequence comes from uncultured Rikenellaceae bacterium, assembly GCA_964535035.1. Classification (GTDB taxonomy): domain Bacteria; phylum Bacteroidota; class Bacteroidia; order Bacteroidales; family VadinHA17; genus LD21. The sequence goes on along the minus strand of CAZHRV010000191.1, from coordinate 4,552 downwards.
TATTTGGATCAAGACCGGTCACTACATAGCTAGTAACACTGAAAACATCAAGGTTCAGATATCCGGCCACCCACTGTGTAAGCATATCATCTGTAGCTATGCTAAGTTTATAACCATCAGTTCTTTCCATGTCATCCCAGTTAGCCGTAAAACCGGTTGTCGTAACAGCTGTAGCTTCATAAGGAAGAGGAATCGGAGGAGGTTCCGGCAACGTTGTTACATTAATTATTCCTGAATAATCGCTTGTACCACCCGAATTATATGCACGTAACCTGTAATAGTATATGGTATTTGAAGTTAAATCAGTTATGTTATAACTTGTTGTATTTGACAGATCTATATCCTCGTAAAGAGTATTTGTAAACGCATCATCGCTGGCTATATCGAGCAGATATCCTGTTGCATCAGTAGAAGTTTGCCAGTTTGCTGTGAAACTGGTTTGTGTTATATCAGTCGCCGGATTCACTAATGGTGATCCCGGCGGGTCAGGAGGATTTTCAAGTGTTGCTACTGTTATAATATTTGAATTATCGCTCGTTCCACCGTCATTATAAGCACGCACCCTGTAATAATATGGAGTATTTGCTGTCAATCCCATAATGCTGTAACTTGTAACATTACCAACGTCAAGATTATAAGGATCACAGGATGTAAATTCACTGTCATAACAGATATCAAGGTAATACCCGGTTGCGGTTTCAGAGCTGTTCCAGCTGGCTGTGAAATCAGTCTGGCCAATATATGAGGGATTATTCGCCACAGGAGCAGGAGGTGCCGGAATCTGCAGTGTGGTTACAGAAATTATATTAGAGGGATCTCCTGGTCCACCATTATTATAAGCCAGTATCCTGTAATAATAAGTTGTATTAGGCTCAAGACCACTCAAGGTATAAGCAGTAGTGTAAGTAAGCTGTAATTGGGAATAACTCTGAAATGATTCATCTGTTGACCAGTCAATTAAGTAGAAGTCTGCTGTGGCAACATGGTCCCAGTGTGCCATAAAGCTATTCTGGGTTATATCAGTAGCCTCATACGCAACAGGTGCCGGCGGAGGATCTGGCAGTGTTATTACAGAAATGGGATCTGAATTTCCACTGCAGCCTCCGGAATTGCAAGCCCGAACACGGTAGAAATATTCGGTACTGGCTGTCAGTCCTGTAACCTGTAACTCAGTAGCATTAAGGACCTCAACGTCATTATATCCCGATACAAAACTACTGAATGTAATATCCGTAGCCACATCGAGACTGTAACTTGTTGCTGCATCGGTAATTTCCCAATCTGCCAGGAAACTGGTCTGGGTAGTATCAGTACCAGCATATACTACAGGAGCAGTAGAGGGAGGTGCAGGAGGATCAACTGTAGTGCTCAATGCAATCACGTTGGAATTTGAACCGGTGCCTCCTTCATTATATGCACGAACCCTGTAATAGTATTCTGTATTTGCTGATAAACCTGTAACACTATAGCTTGTCAGGTTAAGGACATCCTTGTTTTCAAAATTCTCAACAAAAGCTGTGAAATCGCCATTTGTAGCAATATCGAGGTAGTAACCGCTTGCGGTTGCTGCACTGTTCCAGTTTGCAGTAAAATCAGTTAGGCCAACATTGGTTGCAGATGTTGCTATCGGCGCTGCAGGCGGAGGTAAAATATAATAATATGCCCCAATATCTATTCGTGAACCGTCGGGATCATACGGGTAATCCGGGTCTCCCGCATCGATCGCGACTGATGTTGATTTTAAACGATAATCATTATTGTTTCTGTCCTTAAAAGCCGGATCCCCGTCAATGTTATTGGAACATTCAGACACACCCGAATTCAGTGTACTTGCCGTATAATAATCTGTTGATCCCTCATCATAATATAATCCGGCTGAATTAGCATAAAAAAGGTTATATGATACTATGCCTGGATCACTGGAGGTCCCGCTTTCATAAATTCCAAACTGTGCATTATATGAAAAGATATTATTGGTAATCGAATCAGGAATGCAATTGCTTAGAATAATACCATTTCCTGCATTGTCAGAAATAGTATTATTTATAAACTTAGGAGTTACATTTTCGCTTCCACTGACGGATATTGCATCGCCGGTATTTCTAACAATTACATTTCTGGTCAATTCCGGGTTTCCTGATATACCATAAAAATAAACCGAACTGTAAGTTGAAGTACCTATATTCGATAATATCACATTCCCTCTGATCCGGGGGGATGAATTATACATTGCGATAGCCGTGCCATACCCATAATATGCACTATTATCTCTTATAATGTTACCAATAATAAAAGGCGCTGAATTCGTGATAAATATGCCTGCACCATAACCATGAGAACTGTAGGTAAGATTATTATCCCTTATTATATTATTCCTCAATGTTAATAATGATCCAGCCGATATATATATACCTGCACCCTGGGCCCCGTAATCACTAAGATAACCTCCCATAATCGTAAAGCCTTCAATTACAGTAATAGAATTTGTAATTCCGATACAGTGTAAAACTCTCTGGTCGCTTCCGGTGGCATCTATTATTGTTGTAGTATTATCCTCACCGGAAAGTGAAACCTCGTTTTTCATTACTATCGGGAAGTTTTCTCCCAGGGCTTCATTGTAGATACCTGCAGCAACATGTACCGTATGACCGGTCGAATATATCTGTGATAAAGCATAAGTTATTGTCTGCCAGGGATTACCTGAACTTCCATCGCCAGTTGTATTACTGCCTGAACCTGCATCCACATAAAGATCTGCTGGCAATACGGGCGGTGTTTCCGAGATTGCTGCTTCTGAAGTATTACCGTATGCTCCTATATTTATCCTGCTCCCGTTGGGATCAGGTTCAATATTGTACGGGAATGCCGGGTCTCCTGCATCAATTGCCGGAGAATATGTACTGAGATAATAATCACCATTATACCAGTCAACGAATAGTGGGTCACCTTCTATATTGTTTTCACATTCAGCAACATTATTTAAAGTACTGACTGAATAAATACCAGTTGATCCCTCATCAAAATAGAGTCCAAAGCTATTGGCAAAGAACATATTATAAGAAACAATAGCCGGGTCGTACCCTGAATGACCTTCCTGGATACCATACTCTGAATTATATGAAATTATATTATTAATTACAGAGTCTGGTGCACATGTGCTGCTAAGATAAATTCCACATCCGCCATTGTTGGAAATAGTATTGTTTATAATTGTCGGAACACCGCCAGAGAAATATATACCTGCACCTGAGTTCACAGCGATAACGTTGTTAACAAAACGCGGAGTACTTGTTGAACCTTCGACATATATACAGCTGTATGATTCATCACATAAGTTGTATGTTATGTCATTACCCTGAACGAGAGGAGATGAATTAATTATTGCTATTGCATTGCCATCTCCCCAGGAATCAGAACCGTTAAATGCAATAAGGTTATCTAAGATTTTCGGAGAGGAATTTATCATATAAATTCCTCCGCCGGTACCCCAGGTGCCAAGGTAATTATCATAGATTGTATTATTCTTTATTGTAAGTGTTGAGCCTGCGGAAATATAAATTCCTGCCCCTACTGTATAAGTATCATAATAATATCCTCCGGTAATAAAAAAACCTTCGACATAAGTAGATGCATCAGTTATTCCAATACAGTAAATAACCGATGTCCCTTCTACATAGCCTGCATCAATTACAGTAACATCAGCTCCTGCTCCTTCCAGCGATACTCCGTTTTTTACATAGATCGGGAATGATTCTCCCAGGGATGTATCATAATAACCTGCCGCTACATGTATTATATGCCCGGAGCCGGTGACTTGCGACAGAGCATAAGTAATTGTCTGCCATGGATCTGTCAAGTTGCTACCGCTACTCGGTGTATTACTACCGATTGTTGCATCTACATAATAGTCTGTTGCATTTACAGTGCAGAAGGTCAATAGATACAGTATTACAACAGCGGTTCCTTTTTTCATAGTTAATTTCTCGTATATTTTTAATACTCCTGTAAATTTATTATAAAACTATTATTCTATTATAACAAGTCGTACATAATTTATCTCCTCATCATTCACAATTACCTCAACCAGGTAGATCCCATCCTTAAGGTTGCCAACATCAATCTGACAGATCAGATCAGGATCCTTCTTTTCTGTTCTGTATTCAAGAGCCTTCATACCTGTTGATTTGAACAGGCTTACTACTGTTTCTCCAACAGCCTCACTGCATAAATTCAATGTAAAGTTCGACTTTACAGGATTGGGATATACCGTCAGTGATTTACTGCCAATGTCGATTATATTCGAAGAATTGACACATCCGTCATTATCGGTGGTCTTAACATAGTAACTTCCTGATTGTTTGTTCGTTATATAATACTGCTTTGTCGCATTTGTTATCAGTGAGCTTCCCCTGTACCACCTGAATTGTGTCAATGAATCTCCGATGTTATAACAAATAAGAACATCGCCCCACTTGGCCTTTATATGCGGGATAACTCCTGTTTTAACTTTGACTGAGACGGCAGAACTGAAATCGCTTCTTACATCAGGTGT
>CAZHRV010000190.1:0-10741 GCA_964535035.1 uncultured Rikenellaceae bacterium | reverse complement strand
ACCCGTCAACTGCATTCCATCGCCTGAATCACCAGAAAAGCGAATAACAACCTCTTCTCTTTTAATAGCATCTGAATTCTTGGCCATAACAGATCTATAGTATTAATTATGAGGCCTGATTACACTTAATCAGCTTCTTGGGAATTACAAAAATAGTTTAATTGAACGGCAAAATCATACAAAAATTGATTATTCAACCATGATTTTGATCATGTTTTACTCCTTGTCAGTTCCAGATATCTGCTTTCTCAAGGTTTATAGCATTCTCGAAAAACATCCTTGCAATCTTCTCAAAATAAGTAGTATAATCTGATACAAAGAAAAGATCTTTTACATTTCCTTTAGTATTGAGAAGATTGTTTTTCTCGAGGATATCCCTGAGCATGCCCGCCACAATTTTTGCAGAGTCAATAACCTCTACATTGAAATTAAAGAACTTATTTATCTGATTCTTAATTATGGGATAATGTGTACAGCCGAGTATTAAAGCTTCTATTCCGGCTAACGATTTATCAGACAGGTAAGTACGGATAACAGCATTGCTGATGTCATCGAAGATGAATCCCTCCTCAATCATAGGTACAAACAGCGGTGTTGCCAGGGAAACCACTGCGGTATCCGGCGACTTCTCCCTTATCTTTGATTCATAGGTTCCTGAGCTTATTGTTCTTTTTGTACCTATGACACCTATTTTTTTGAAATTCCGGTTTCCGAGGTAATTGACTGCCGGATCAATAACATCAACAAGCAATGTTCTGCCTTTAAATTCTTCCTTCAGAGTATCAAATGCTGATGCAGATGCTGAGTTACAAGCAACAAGAACAACTTTTGCATTATGACTCAGAAGAAATTCCGTTATTCTGCCTGAATAGTATTTAATTGCCTCAGCCGATTTATCTCCATAGGGAAGGTGGGCTGTATCGCCGAAATATATAAGGTTCTCGCCCGGCAGTATCTGTTTTATTGCATGAGCAACTGTAAGGCCTCCTACTCCGGAATCAAAAATACCTATTGGTTGTTCTTTCACTTTAAGGATTAAAAAAATAACCATCCTAAAATAAGGATGGTCATATTTGTATCATTTCCTGACTATTTCAGTCCGAGCTTTGCTTTGGCCAGCGGCAGCACATTCACACTTTTTGTTTCATCAACATAGAGAATTGATCCTATGTTAAAGATATAAACAAATCCATTCTCTTTGCCAACATTTTTAATAGCCTTATCGACTTTTGTATAGATGGGCTGGAAAAGCTCAATCTGCTTATTTTGAAGCTGTTCCTGTGCATTTGTCTGGAAATCCTGGATTCTATTGTTCAGATCGTAAAGTTCCTGTTCTTTGGTTTGCCTTACAACATCAGTAAGGTTTTTGGTCTCTTTCGTATATGCATCACTTTTATTTCTGAGTTCAACCTGCATAAGCTCCAGTGCATTGATTAGTTCCTGACGAAAATTATCAAGTTGAACACTTGCTGAATCAAATTCAGGTAAAGCCTGTATAAGTTCGTCACTGTTAATATGACCGAATTTCAGGTTCTGCGACTGGGCGGCAGTTGCAACAAAAATAACAAGGGCTGCAATTCCAATGATTCTTTTCATTATTAAAATTTATTAATTTATTAATTTACAAAAGTAGTTATTTAATTGTCATAACCTAATCTTTCGAGGACCTGATCGCTGATGTCATATTTAGGATTTGCGAAGAGGATATTTCCCCCGGCTGCTGTATCGAAGATAACCGCATAATTACCCTCAACAGCAATATCTTTAATAGCTTTAAGGATCTCATCCTGAATGGGTTTAACCAGCTCTTCCCTCTTTTTAAAAAGCTCTCCTTCCATTCCAAAATACTTATTCTGAAGCTCTTTGATCTCCTGTTCCTTAGCAATAATAGTTTCTTCCCTTTTTGTCTTCATATCCTGTGAAAGAAGCACAGCTTCGTTCTGGTATGACTTGTACATCTGTTCAACAACAGCATAGCCATCAGCAACCTCTTTTTCCCACTGTTCTGATAGTCCATCAAGCTGCTCCTGAGCTGTTGTAAATGCAGGTATGTTTTTCCTGATATATTCAGAATCAACAAAGGCATATTTCTGACCAGCAGCTATGGCTGTTGTCAGAATTATAATTGTTATTAATACGATTGACCTTTTCATGATTTTTGATTTTATGTATTTTTAAAATTGTTGACCTATTACGAAATGAAATTGTGATTTATTGGCATCCTGGAAGCTTGAAGGATCGGGTACTTCGTCGAATCCGTATCCCCAGTCTACCCCGAGCAGGCCAAACATAGGAAGGTTCGCTCTTATGCCGATACCAGCAGCCCGGTTCATCCTGAAAGGATTATACTCCTTAAGGTATGTCCAGGCTCTTCCTGCTTCAAGAAATACCAGGCCATAAATTGTGGCCTGGGGATTGAGTGTCACCGGGTATCGAAGTTCCATTGTTATTTTTGAATAGACATTACCTGCTGGTGCTTGGGTTTCAGGATCGAGCGGTGTAAGGGACCCAACTCCCCCGGAGCCGGAAGAATAACCTCTCAGGGATATTATCTCTCTTCCATAGAAGCTGTAACCGGTCATTCCGTCCCCGCCTACAGAGAAGTTCTCAAAAGGTGACGGTCCTATGTCCTTGTTGTAATAACCGAGGTAGCCAAATGAAAAGCGGGTATTCAGAATCAGCTTATCTCCAGGATCCAGAGGGAAATAATAATCTGCTTTAAATATCCATTTATGAAACTCTATCCATTTATATTTAACCTGGTCAGTGACGTCAGTCATATCTTTCCCGCTTATTATGGAGTAGGGTGGAGTTGCCTGAAGTGACAGGGAGAATGAGGATCCGCTTCTTGGATAAATAAGGTTAGGACTTGTTGAGAACCTTTGAATTCTTCCTGTAAGGCTCAGCAGGTTCGACTCGCCGTTCTGAAAAAGGAACGACATAACAGAATAGTTGTTAAGATTATATTTCTGATAGCTTAGCTCTCCGTATATTGAGAAAAAGTCATCAGGCCAGTCAAGTCTCTTACCGAGGCCTATTGAGGCACCGTCAATGATCATAGACTGGTAACCGTCATCGGTTTTCTTCTGGTTATTTGTAAGCTTTGATCTGTAGAGTGATACTGAGAATGTGTTTGGTTTTTTGCCGCCAAGCCATGGTTCGACAAATGAGATATTATATGACTGATATACACGCCCGTTTGACTGGGCCCTGATACTCAGTGATTGTCCGTCCCCTGACGGATAGGGTCTCCACTCATTCCATTTGAAGAAGTTCCTCATCGCAAAATTGTTGAACCTTACCCCTATAGTACCCACAAGCATTCCCGCACCCCAGCCTCCTGATACTTCAAACTGGTCGTTTGCTTTCTCCTCAAGCTTATAAAGAAGATCCACTGTACCATTTACAGGATCAGAAAGAGGTGTAGGGTTGATCTTTTCGGGATCAAAATGGCCAAGAACACCAAGCTGACGTATAGATCTGATAATCTTTTCCTTACTGAAAAGGTCTCCCGGAAGGGTATAGAGTTCACGCCGTGCAACATGCTCATTGGTGCGTATGTTCCCGGAAATAAGTATATCATTTAAATAGGCTTGTTCACCCTCATATATTCTGATTTCCAAATCAATAGAATCGTCTTCCACCTTGGCCTCAATGGGAATGATCTGTGAAAAAAGATAGCCATAATCAAGATAGAGATTATTTACAGCATCCTGAGCTCCGCCTGAACCATTAAGCCTGTCAAGAATAAGTGACTGATTATATACTGATCCCCTTTCCACATTAAAAACCCGGTCCAGATCCTCTTTCCTGTACACGCTGTTACCAACCCAGTCCACACTTCGCAGGAAGTACTGATCACCCTCATCAACCCTGATTAACAGGCCGACACGGTCATCGGATATTTTGTATAGCGAATCGGAGAGAATTGTAAAATCCCTGAATCCATTATCGTTATAGAATGAAGTAAGAGTTCCCTTATCTTCCTTAAATTTCTCACCTATAAATTTTGAGGGTTTGAAAAAGTTCAGGTTCTTTTTCTTTGTTCCCTTCATCTGCCGTCGAAGTTTCATGTCTTCAAAATTCTGATTACCCTCAAAGGTGAATTCTTTAATTTTCACTCTATCATTCTTATCTACATTGATATTGAGGATAACATTATTAGGCTGATCAGGATCATCTTTCTGTACATATTCAACAGTTGTGTTCAGGAATCCCTTTTCAATGTAATGATCCTTTATAATCTTCGATGTTGTAGTCATAATATATGACGTAAGCTGGGATCCTACAGGGAGGTTTATTTTATCGAGAATATCCTGATTTTCTGATGGTCTTATTCCGTTTATTTTGATTGATGAAATTCTTGGTCTCTCCTGCAGGTAAATATCAAAAAAAACTGTATCGGATTTTATTCTGTCTATGGATATCCTGACATCTGAGAATAGTCCCTGCTGCCACAGTTTCCTTACAGCATTTGATATGACCTCTCCCGGTATTGTTATTTTCTGCCCGATCCTAAGTCCTGATATCCCAATAAGTGCATTAATATCCAGGTACCTGATCCCTGAAACAGAGACACCTCCCACTACATAATCCTCTTCTGTCATATAATCAATTATTCCCCGTGCCTCCTGTGAGAACGCTGGAGTGCACAGTAGAATCAGGAATGGTGCTACAATAAATTTTTTAAACCTTCTAACCAACATTATTTCATTATTTTTCCAAAATCTGTTCACTTGTCTTTCCGAATCTTCTTTCCCGCTTCTGGAAATCAATTATAGCTTTATAAAGATCATCCTTACCAAAATCAGGCCAAAGTTTGCCGGTAAAATATAATTCAGTATATGCCAGCTGCCATAAAAGAAAATTACTTATCCGTAATTCGCCACTCGTCCTGATTAAAAGATCAGGATCAGGAATACCGCTTGTATTAAGGTGTTTTTCAAACAGTGTTTCATTTATTATTTCCGGTTTCAACTTCTTGTTGAGTACTTCAAGAGCAATCTTTCTTACTGCCTCAGTTATTTCCCATCTGGAGCTATAGCTAAGTGCCACAATCAGGTTTAATCCTGTTGATCCCGCTGTAAGATGAATTGTCTCAAACAACCTGGTTCTTACATCTTCGGCAAGCCGGTTAACATCGCCGATAGCAGTCATCCTGACATTGTTTTTTATCATTGTATCAGTCTCATTATTAAGAGACTGTACCATAATTCTCATTAGAGCGGATACTTCGTCATCGGGTCTTCCCCAGTTCTCTGTTGAAAAAGCATAGAGTGTAAGGTATTTTATGTCAAGCTCAGCCGCAGCCTCTATAACATTTCTGACAGCTTCCACCCCCTTCTGATGTCCCAGTATCCTCTCCATGCCATGCTGTGAAGCCCATCTGCCATTTCCGTCCATTATTATTGCAATATGATCAGGCAGTTTCCTCTTATTTATTTTCTGTTCTACTGTCATAATTTATCGTCTTCTCTTCCTGGTAACGTCGTCATAAGTATGACATCCGGCCAGAGCATTATAGATCTTCCAGGTAAGTGCAACACCTGCAAACGAGTACCAGTCATTATTATGTAACCATGCAAAATCGGATGGGGCAACCATATCTTGCAGGCCATCAAAGTTATCATAAAAAGTCTTACGAAAACCATATTCCACCTCAAGACCCATATTTTTATAAATATTGACCTTGAAACCTGCTGAGAATGGTATTACAGGCTGAATGGAAAAGGTCTCCGAATTAATAACAGCCACACCAGCCCCTGCCGCAAGATAAGGTGAATAATCCCAGAATTTGCCCTGTGTGGTAAATGGCAGGAAATTGAATTCGAACTGAAGAGCTATTTCGCCTACTAACCCTGAAAATGAACTGGCCCTGTTTAACTGAAAGTCGTTATTAAAATCAAGGTCATTGGCTCTCAATCCTCCGACAAATATATTACCTCTCAGTGCATGCCTGGGATGGAAGTTATACCTGTAAAATACTCCTCCGGCCGGAAGAGGCGAATACATAAGCCTGTTCGGGTTTATATCGCCAAGGTAAGAGGAAATACCTGCAAAAACACCATAATCAGCATTACGCTGTCCTGCAGCATTAACTGAAAGGAAAACAGATAAGAAGATCCAAGGTAATCGTTTCATCAAAACTGATCCTGCTCATTATCATCTGAATGAGGGCAATCCTGTTGGCCCTGTTTTCAGCTTATAGGTAATAGCAAAATTTAAAAAATAATAAACGTCATTTGCCCTGGAATATTGTGAAGTATAACCATCTAAATAGTCGGTAAAAGCATATCTTCCTCCAATTTCAACACCGAAATTCAGGTTTGGCGTAAAGATCAGTGTTGCTCCCAGACCTCCGGGAATAACGGCTGTAAAGCCTCCTGTTTCCATACCATGAGTGATCAGGGCATCATTCCCCTTAACGGTATATGAAAGTCCGCCGATACCTGTAAAAACATAGAAATCAAGTGATTTGATGATCTCAAAAATAAAGGGTTCTTTGCCTTTTACAAAAAGGTAGCTGTTTTCTACCTCGTTTTTGATAAAGTAATATTCACCTAAAAGAGCCGGTTCAAAGATCGAGGTTGTGGCATCGTAATCCCTTTCCGGATTTGATCCTCTTTCATCATTTGCTCTAAGAATTGCATAGGTAAAGCTCAACCTGAGGTTTATGTTCCGCATGATCCTGTATTTCAGATTTCCATTTATGTTGAACCTTGTCTGCATATATGTCAGGTCACGCAGCCCCAGGATGTTCTCAGAATGTGAGAAGCCCCCGATGTCTCCAAAAAAGAACGAAGGGCCCACGCCTCCAACAAGCTCATATCTTCTCATCTTCCACAATTGTGCGTGTGAGACAGGAACTGCAATGCAAAAAATCAATATGATAAAAATGCACCTTTTCATTATACTTAACTTATATTCGTGATACAAATATAAGAATCTAATTTATAAGGGTAAATAATAAAACCCTGAAAACAAATCATAAATAGAGGTTCAATATAACAGTATCAGGTTATAGGCTTATTTACAATTTGTTTTTTCAATTACGTTTATCGACACCCCACATCAGCCTGTTTCTCAAGGTGCTGTAAAAATCCGTTCCCTTAAGCATCACTGTTTTCAGCTTTGATCCTGCTTTTTCGATCCGGATCTCACTTTTGATAGGTAATTTTTCATACCTGAAATCACATGTCACCAGGTACTCCTCCGACCGGGCTTCCATTACCATCTTCAGCCTGCTGCTGCCTGAAAGAACTATTGGTCTGATTGTCAGGTTATGGGGAGAAATAGGTGAAATGATTATGCTCTCATCATCGGGAGAGAGAATCGGTCCTCCCACACTCAGGTTATATGCTGTTGAACCAGTGGCAGTTGAGATAATCAGCCCGTCAGCCCAGTATGTATTCAGATAAACATCATCAACATATACATTTATCGTAATCATACTGGTGCTGGACTTTTGTATCGTAATTTCATTAAGGGCTGTAGCAGACTCTCCGTCAAAGAGTCCGTCAGGAACTGATATCCTGAGAAGAGACCGTTCAATTATCTCAAATTCATTTTTGTATAGCAGGTCAAGTGAATTGCCGATCTCATCGCCGGGAATATTTGCCAGAAATCCCATTCTGCCGGTATTTACGCCGGCGACAGGTATTCCAAAGTCTTTCACTTTAAGTACTGTATCGAGGAAGGTTCCATCGCCTCCTACACTAAGAACCATATCAGGGAGATCAGGTAAAGCAGAAAGTTCACTGAAACGCTCAATTTTTATGCCCTCATAATTCGTAATCGGCCCTCCCGGGTTCTGATAAAGCTGGATCATTATACCTCTTATGCAACACTCGTTGACCAGCTTTTGTACCCCGTCTCTTGCCCTGGGGTTATTGTCTTTACTGAAAACAGCGACTCTCCGAAGCATAATCAATTACATATTAAGATACTTCATAAGAAGATCAAACCGCTCTGAATAAAACCTGTCGATTGAATCGTTGGTGGTAACCCAGGTTTTTACATCATAGTTATACCTCTCAAAGGTTTTAATAAGTGCAAGTAAATCGGTGGAGTTCACCTTCAGTGTCAACTCCAGTCTGGTTGATTCCCGGGGGGAAGTGATATACATGCTCAGAACCTTTATGTTGTTGCTTTCAACTATCTGTGCAATCTGTGAAAGTGAATAATCCTGTTCTATTAGTTCGAGTACGAGGATACCGCCCGGCTGGTCCATTGAGGACATGCCGGCAATATAACGAATAAGGTCATTGGTAGTTATAACTCCCCTGTAGTGGTTTTTATTATTCAGAACCGGTACAACTGACAGTCTGAGGCGTGCTGCAAGGCCGATGACCTCAAAGAGATGCTGATCATCAGTTACATAGGGTTTTAATAATGTAAGTTCATGATTACCAATTGGTTCGTCCGGTTGATTAGTGTCATAAATATCAGTATCGGATATCAGTCCCAAAAAATCCTGGTTGTTCACAATCGGCAGGTGTGATATCCGGAATATCTCCATCCAGTTAAGTGCTGTCTGCCCTGTATCTGATGTCTTTAGTGAAGGAATTATCTCAGATATCAAATTTTTAGCAGTCATTTTTGTTAATTTTCAACTAAAGTAATAAAAAATTGCCAGTTCTGTTAATTTTGCATAACTATAAGGAATACGGATAAACGATACAATTATTATATGACAAAATTAAGTGTTAACATCAATAAGATTGCAACGCTCCGTAATGCAAGGGGTGGTAACATTCCGAATGTCCTGAGTGCTGCAATTAACTGCCAGGTATATGGCGCTGATGGTATAACCGTGCACCCCAGGCCTGATGAACGACATATAAGGTATAAAGACGTTCTTGAGATTAAACCGATTATCAAGAGCGAATTTAATATTGAAGGAAATCCCTCCGATAGTTTCATTGATCTTGTCCTTTCGGTCAAACCACATCAGGTAACACTCGTTCCGGATAAACATGATGCAATAACTTCAAATGCAGGATGGGATACACAAAAGCACAGATCATTTCTTACCGATATTGTATCGACATTCAAAAATGCCGGAATAAGAACATCTCTGTTTGTTGACACTGAGACCGTTCATATTGAGAATGCCGCTTTGACCGGGACTAACAGGATTGAGCTCTATACCGAGCCTTATGCATCAGCTTTTAACAAAAATGCGGTAGAGGCTGTCGCACCCTTCGTCAGGGCGGCTATCATTGCCAGGGAAGCTGGCCTTGGGGTCAATGCAGGTCATGACCTTAATCTGGACAACCTTGGCTATTTAATAAAGAACATACCATGGCTCCAGGAGGTTTCGATAGGTCATGCACTTATTTCAGATGCGCTTTACATGGGCCTTGAGAATACCATACAGTTGTACAAAAGTCAACTGACCGGTTAAATGACCCGTGAAACTGTTTTGCAGAAGATATGGAGAGCCCCCCTTTAGGGAGGTTCGGGGTCAAAATACCGTCACCGATTCGACCCTTTCACCAGGGATATCCGGAAGGTTCTTGAACCTGAGCAATATCCTTGCTATAGCCAATACATCTTTTTCACAGTATCTGACTATTCTGGCAATATCCTTTTCACCATAATATAATCCGGCGACCATGCTGCCGTCAATATCATCCTTGGGTGACGGGACACCAAGTATTGAGGTCAGAAGATCAAGTGAAGTATAGTTTTTATAATCTCCGAATTTCCAGAGGTCCATTGTATCAAGCAATTTTATTTCCCAGGGTTTCTTGCCTGCATTATCAAGTATATCGGGTATCACAAGCTTGTTTATGATCATCCTCCGGGCAATATAGGGAAAGTCAAATTCCCTGCCGTTATGAGCACATAACAATGCCTCTTTACCTGATTTTGAGAATTTAACCAGTACATCTGAAAACTCTGATAAAAGAGTTTTTTCGTTATCGCCATAGAAGGATTTGATCCTGAAGCTGAATGGATTTTTTCCATTGATAAAACCGACAGATATACAGATAATTTTCCCAAACTCTGAATATATCCCGGCTCTTTCATAGACCTCTTCAGCTGATTGTTCGTCAGAGCGGAAAAAATTTGATTTTTTTTCCCAGAGAACCTTTAATACCGGGTCCAGTTTCTCAAATGAAGGAGCCTGGGGCACAGTCTCGATATCAAGAAACATTATATCTTCAACTTTAATATCATCAAGCATGGTTACTAATTTTTTTCAGCAGGTGTTTTTCAATAATTGTACCAAGTACTTCTATCCCAACCTGATTCTCTCCTCCTCCGGGAATAATGATGTCGGCATAACGCTTGGATGGTTCAATGAACTGAAGATGAGATGGTTTGACGGTCTTATGGTATCTTTCAAGTACCATCTGTACATTGCGGCCCCTTTCTTCAATGTCGCGCTGAATTACCCTTCCGAGGCGGTCATCGGCATCAGCGTCCACAAAAACCTTTATGTCAAGCATATCTCGTAACCCGCTGTCACAGAGGATCAGTATCCCTTCGATCAGGACCACCACTGAAGGCTTTATTAAAATAGAATCCGGAGACCTCAGGCATGTAAGGTAGGAATAGATCGGCATATTAACCGGATTACCTTTTTTTAGCTCCTTGAGATGGCTGATCAGCAGGGAGAACTCTACAGAATCGGGGTGATCGAAATTGATTTTTTGTCTTTCCTCAAGCGGCAGGTGACCATTATCCTTGTAATAAGCATCCTGTGGTATTACAACAACCTGTTCCTCAGGGA
>CAZHRV010000189.1:0-6112 GCA_964535035.1 uncultured Rikenellaceae bacterium | reverse complement strand
CATCCTTAAAGTAAATGTATTCCTGGCAATTGTAGCAACGCTATTGTCATTGATAGGTATGTACAACCTGGTTTCCCTGGATATAATAAAGCGAACAAAAGAGGTGGGAATAAGAAAGATACAGGGAGCACCCTTATCTGTCATTATGCTTCTTGTCAGCAAAAAATTCCTTATTGTCCTTTTGGTCGCGTCAGTTCTTGGATGTGCCGGCGGATACTATATGTCACTGTCGCTGATGGACAGCATATGGGATTATTTTGTAAAAATCAGCGCGGGTGTCCTTTTATTGTCAGCTTTTATTATGATCGCTGCGACTATTCTGACTATAAGTGTGAAGGTTTACAGGGCTGCTATGAGGAATCCGGTGGATTCTCTCAGGTATGAATAATAGGTAGCAGAAGACGGAAGGCGGAAGGCTGAAGGCAGTTGGTTAAAAGTATGTTTTTTGCCAACTGCTCTTTGCCAATTGTCAACTTTTTTGTTTTAAATATCCGGATCCTAATACATTCTGTTGATAAGCTGCCCGATCTCATCACGCTTTTTGAGAGGAAAACTGTGGTTTTTGCCGTCTCTCGTAACAACATTTATCCCTTTTACAAAACTCAGATTCTTTTTATAGAAAATGACTTCTAAAATATTTTCGAATAATATCTCGAAATTGAATCTATCTTTCAACTCATCCAGCGGTTTAAAGTATATCCGCTGGTTAGTGACAATCAGCTTCCCGTCAACTTTCTGATTATCAACCACCTGGTTAGTATCGCCTGCCTTGAGGACTATCTCGTTCGGATATAGTTTGACTGTCATTTCCCTGGGTATTATGATTTCTGATATAAAGACGCGTATCAAGTCTGAATGTTGCAGAGATAGTGGAAAAACATATTATTTTTTGTAAGTACATGATTTATAATGTCAAATAATTAGACAATTTTACCTATCTTCGTACTTTACTTTATACTTCATGAACAATAGAACAGATAAGCTTGTGCAGGGAGCATCACCGACTATGATCAATGTCTTGAACATAGTACGTAAGATTGCCCCGACAGATGCCAATGTCCTCATTACCGGCGAAAACGGGACGGGAAAAGAGCTTATTGCCAAGGAGATACATAATCTGTCAGAAAGATCAGATGAGCTGATAATAAGTGTTGATATGGGTTCAATTACCGAAACACTTTTTGAAAGTGAGCTTTTCGGTCATGTAAAGGGGGCCTTTACCGATGCCAGGGAGGACAGGAAGGGAAAGATTGAGCATGCCTCCGGCGGAACACTATTTCTGGATGAGATAAGTAATCTTTCACTGCAGTCACAGTCAAAACTGCTCAATGCCCTGCAGAACAGGGAGATTGTCAGAGTTGGTTCAAATCGGCATATTCCTGTTGACATAAGATTGATATGTGCAACTAACCTCGATCTGGAGAAGATGGTGGGAGAGGGAAGGTTCCGCGAGGATCTGCTTTACAGGATAAACACCATAATTATTGATGTACCGCCTTTACGCGACAGGGTTGATGACATTCCGATTCTTGCAAATTATTTTGTGAAGGTTTATTGTGAAAAATATAACAGGGGTGATTCTGTGAGAATAAATACACACGCTCTGGAAAAACTGGCCAATTACAACTGGCCTGGTAACGTAAGGGAGCTGCAGCATGCAATTGAAAAAGCTGTTATAATGAGTGATTCAAATATCCTTCTTCCCTCGGATTTTGAGTTCAGGCCACAATTAAAAAGCGTTTCTCATGAGGAGATCACTCTTGCCGGGATGGAGAAAAAGCTTATACTTGACTGCCTTAAAAGGCATGGAAACAACATCAGTGTTGCTGCCGCAAAACTTGGCATAACGAGGCAGACACTCTATAACAAGCTCAGGAAACTCGACCCCGGATCTTACTAACTTACAATCTTGCCGTCAAACAGGTTAACTATCCTGTGAGCATATCCTGCATCCCTGTCATTATGAGTGACCATAACGATAGTAGTACCTTCTTTGTTAAGTTCAAGAAGCAGGTTGATCACTTCGATACCGTTTTTTGAATCGAGGTTACCTGTCGGTTCGTCAGCAAGGATAAGCCTTGGATTTGCCACCACTGCGCGTGCAATTGCCACTCTCTGCTGCTGCCCTCCTGAGAGCTGCTGCGGAAAATGCTTTGCCCGGTGAGTGATCTTCATTCTCGTAAGTGCCTCCTCAACTTTCTGTTTTCTCTCACTTGCCTTCATTTTCAGATAGATAAGAGGGAGCTCAACATTTTCATAAACATTCAGCTCGTCTATCAGGTTAAAGGACTGGAAGACAAATCCGATGTTGCCTTTCCGAAAGACAGTCCTGTCACGTTCCTTCAGTCTTGCCACCTCTGTACCGTTGAAGATGTAGCTTCCAGCAGTAGGATTGTCGAGCAATCCAAGGATGTTTAGAAGTGTTGATTTGCCGCATCCCGATGGTCCCATAACTGCTACATATTCACCCTCTTTCACAGTAAGGCTCACTTTATTGAGAGCTGTTGTCTCAACCTCTTCAGTTCTGAAGATCTTGGTTAGTTCATTTGTTTGAATCATAGTATTAAGTATTAGTTGTTATATTACTTTTTAAAAACCAGTTTCTCATTCTTTCCGAAGGATTCATAGCCTGAAATTATAACTTTCTCTCCGGGCTGAAGTCCTTCAAGTACTTCATAGTATTTCGGGTTTTTTCTCCCGATTGAAATATTCCGTTTAATGGCGAACGATTCGGAAGGATCAAGTACGAATATCCATTGTCCGCCGGTCTCCTGGAAAAATCCCCCGATAGGCACAAGCATAGCCTCTTTCGGCTGTCCCAGCTGCAGGCTTATATAGTAAGTCTGGCCCGTTCTTATGTTATCCGGCATGGTGTCAGTGAAAACCATATCGATTTCAAATGTCCCGTTTCTTACCTCAGGGTAAACCCTTCTGACAACCAGGTTGAACAGACTGCCCTGCCTGTCGAGTGTTGCAGAAAGCTGGGTTCTGATCCGGTCAATATAGTGCTCATCTATTTGAGCAGATACCTTATAAGATGTTAACACATTTATCTGTCCCATATTGGCGCCGCGTGATATAGATTGCCCGATCTCCGGCACCAGCAATCCAAGCTGTCCGTCAACTGTGGCCTTTACATTAAGATTCTCCACTCTTTGCCTGACGAGTGCAAGGTTCTTGCGCATATTCTCAAGATTGGATTTTATTGTTTCAACCTGTACGGACCGGAAGACAGAATCTGCCTTTTGCCTTTCAATAAATAGTTCCTGTGAGCTTCGTGCCATATCAAGATCCTCTTTTGAACGAATAAATTCTTCCTTCGAAATCAGGTTATCTTTGATCAATTCCAGATTTTGCTGATAGGTACGTTCTTTTCTTTCAATATCATATTTAAGACTGATCAGCTCTCTTTTAATAGCTATTCTTTCCTGTTCCATAGTTACCTGAGTATTCCGGAGAAAATTACTCTTCTCAGCAAGCTGTGCCTCACTGTCAAGGATATTGAGGTACAGATCAGAATTTGCAAGCTTCAGGATAATATCACCCTTTTTGACCATTGAACCCTCCTCAATCAGGATCTCCTCAACACGACCTCCTTCAAGAGCATCAAGGAAAACAGTGCTTATAGGTTCCACAGTACCGGGAACTGTAATATAATCGTTAAACTGGTCATGTATAACTGTCTCAATAATAAGCTTGTCCTTTTCAACCTTATAGGTAGAGACACGTTCTGAAAAGAATGCCATATAAGACAATACCAGAATTACAATAGCTCCGGCAATATATCCAATATGTTTCTTTTTGAGACCTTTTTTCTGCTCAATGGGTTTATCCATAGTTTCGAGAGGCGCATCCATATCGGTTCAATATATATATTATTTAAAGATTATTTTCTCGTATTCACCTGTTACATAGAAACTTATAGTAAGTTTCCTGATCAGCATCTGAAGCCTGGTTCTTAATGCTTCAGCTTCTGCCCTGAAAAGAGTTGTTTTAGCAGCTGAGTAATCTGTCACATCAACAAGCCCCGATTCAAATTTCTTTTCGACAGCATTGAATGATCTCCTGTTAAATTCAAGGTTTGCCTGTGCTGCCATGTATTCATCTTTACCTCTTATATAATCGAGACATGCATTTTCGATTTCAATATAGAGGCTGTTTTTCTCCTGTTCGAGTCTAAGGGTAGCATCATCCCTTCTTATTTTTGCCGTTTTAATATTTCTGCCTGTAGCATAATTGTTGAAAATAGGTATGTCAAGCGAAAAGTAGATTGCCTGGCTGTTATTGTTTTTAAGCTGGGTAGAAAAGGATTGTTGTGCTGCTGCATCTTCACTGATCACCTTGTAATAACCTGTATATACTGCACCGCCTACAGATATGCTTGGCACCATGCTTCCTTTTGCAGCGGATATCTGCTTCCTGTTAGCTTCAAGTTCATATTCAATGGCTTTTAGTCTCGGCAAGGTTCGGGCGGCTATTTTATATATACTGTCAGCATTAAAGCTCTCATCGACCACAGGCAGATTTGAAAGATCGGGTATCTCTATATCAAACTCTGTTTCAGGTGATAGTTGAAGCATCTGCTTAAGAGTGGTCACCGCCTGATTTGCATTGTTACGTGCAATAGTATAGGAGAGCCTGTCATCGGAGAGCCTGCTTTCCATCTCAAATTGCCGAGAAAGTGCTTCACGGCCTGTTTCAACCATCTTTAGTATACGGAAATTCTGCTTCTCTGATAATTCTGTCTGTTGCCTGGAAGCCTCTTCAATACCTCTTGTATATAGCACCTGGTAATATTGTATAAGTATTTCAATTATGAGTGTATTTTTCACAATCTTTTCCCCTTCCAGTCCTGCCATATACAAGTATTTATTGGCATTAAGGGTATTAAGCCCTGATAAACCATTGAACAGATTCAGATTTGTCCGCAGTGAATATGAATTACTTATGTTCTGTTTAAATGTAATAAGGTTGGTAACCGGGTCTATCGAACGTCCAAAACCTAATTGAGCATCAGACCCAAAATTCAGGGATGGAAGGAAATCCATCTTCGACTTCAACAAATTTGTTTCATAGGTCTCTGTCTGCAGACCCTGCCTTTTCAATCCGATATTATTTGTTACAGCATAATCTATGCAGTCATCCAGTGTCCATTTCTCAATCTCCTGTCCAGAACCTGCCTGCCAGTAAAAAAATATTATTATTAGTATTGTCCAGATCCTTTTTTTCATTTCGCCAATCACTATTAATTGATATTTATAGCCAAATATCATGCCAGTAATACTAACACATTAATTATCTGTTATATATAAATATTATTGAAGATAAACTTGTAAAGATATTACACAGACTATGTCTAATATTTAGACACTTCTTATTGTAATTCTGACCATGGTGGTATAAGGGCAAAGCAGTTCCTGATAGAAATTTTTCATTTACCGGTAATTCTGTCCTGTGTGCCTGATCGCCTGAGGATCGCCTCAATAAGGCCGGGGAAGAACTTTGAGACCGTATATTCTGCTTTGCCAAGCAACGAATGGACAGATATGAATCTCCTTTTCCTGATTTGTTTAAGCAGCAATGATGCTGTTATTTCAGCAGATACTCTTTTTACTTTCCTGTCAGGAAGCAGTGCCAGTTCACCTTTTGAATTATATTGCTCCTTTGCGGGATCATTTACCGTAAAACCTACATAAGCCACACCTATATGCACATTCTGACCATAAAGCTCATTCTTAAGGCTTTGAGCAAGTGCTGTCAGTGCCATTTTTGAAGCAGAATAGCCGCTGTACGCCGGGAGTCCGAAAAGGCCTGCAAGACTCGAAACAAACAGTATGGTTCCATCAGTCTTTTTTATGTGAGGCAAAGCATATTTTGTCATGTAATAAGAGGCAAGCAGATTTACCTCTACCTGTTTTTTAAAAACTATTGACTCAGCCTCCTCAACAGTACCTGCACCGGCAATACCTGCATTATTAATCAGCACATCTATCTTTCCGAATCGTTCAATAGTCTTTTCGACAATATTCCTGCACACTCCTTCATCAGATATATCTCCCGGTATCTCTATCACATCACAGCCATTGAGGAACAATTTGTTTTTCAGCTCTGA
>CAZHRV010000188.1:0-7493 GCA_964535035.1 uncultured Rikenellaceae bacterium | reverse complement strand
TACTTATAATAGAAGCCGATCACTATAATTTCCCGAATAACAAGGATCATCTTAGCGAGGTTATCGATAAGATCAATGCCGAGCTTCACGGATTATTTTAATTTATTCTGTTTTGACTCCTTCTTTAGGGATTAGTGCTACCCTGACATAATTTTCCGTATCAAGGTATTTTTTAGCAACAGCCTTTATATCTTTTATTGTGAATGAATCAACAAGATCCTTATACTCTTCGAGAGTGAGTATCCTGTTCTCGTAGAGATAATGATTCTGAAGATAAGAAAGCCAGAAGTTGTTCTCCTTCACCTGAGTCTCACGTTCACGTATCATAGTCTCTTTCACTTTGTTCAGATCGGTTTCCGTCGGACCATTCTCCTTAATTTGGTTCATTTCACCAAGAAGAGTCTGTGCCAATTTTTCAATATTATCCGGATTACATCCCCAGGTAGAGGTTATTGTATATTTTGGACTCGGTAGTTTTGAAGCGGTGCCGTTTATGCTCACTCCATAAACGCCTCCCTGGTCTTCACGCATTGACTCCCTGCATTTTATTGTCAGAATGTCCATGAGCATGACAAATCCCTGGCGGTATTTTGGCTTCCATTTGAAATCACCATCCCATACCATGGCCACCTGACTCTGGGGCTCTGAATTTTTGGGTACATCAACAACAACTTTACCCTCCGGGAAACCTGGTGTCAGGTCCCTCCAGGTTTCACTCCTGTTTATTGTAGGAAGTCCGCCGATATATTTTTCAAGTAATGGTATTATCTCTTCCTGTTTGAAGTTGCCAACCATTAAATAGGTAAAGTCGCCAGCATCTGCAAACCTGTCACTGAAAATATCCACTATCCTGTCGAGGTTAACCTGGTTCATCTGTGCATCTGTGGGGACAGCAACGACCCGTGGAGAATTCATCGTAATGATCTTTGAAAGGGTATCTGAGAAGATCACCTGCGGCACTGCTCTCATTGGTTTAATCATATTTTTAAGCCGTGACAGATAGGAATTGAAGGCATCTTCATCCCTGCGTACTCTGGTGAAATATAAATAGTTCAACTGCAGCATGGTTTCCAGGTCCTTGGGAGAACAGCTGCCACTCACCCCTTCACGCAATTCATTTATATATGGAGATAATTTTGCAGTATTACCTGACAATTTCTTCTGTAATCCGGTAAAGTCATAATCACCAAGTCCGCTCTGAGTTATAATAGTTGCGGCAAGCATTGCCGACATAACATCCTGATCGGGATACAGGGATATTCCTCCGGGACTGAAAGCAGCCATTAGTATTTCGTCGTTCTTGAAGTCAGTGGGTTTCAGTATCATCTTTACTCCATTACCGAAGGTCAATTCAGTAAAACCAAAACCTGCGTTTTCGGTCTTTTTGATCACTGCCGAAGGAACCGGTTCCTCTGACAATAACGGAACATCCGAAACTTCATCGACATAAGCTTCAATTTTTTTCGATCTTACTGATTTGATAATTTCAGCGACTTCCTGTTCCGTTGGTACTTTGACTCCTTCTTTTTCCTGGGCAGTAATAAGGACAAGCATATTATTTTCGGTGATCCATAATTTTCCAAGCCTGTTGACTTCTTCCAGGGTAATCCCCGGAAGTATCTCCTTCACAATCTCATATTCCCTGACATAACCGGGAATAGATTCGCGGGTCATGTAGTTCCTGATGAATTCGTCCGCATAGACTGCCGACACGGTCTTATCGGCTTCTTTTGCCCCGTTTTCGTAGAATGTCAAAATATCTTTCTTTGTCCTTTCAAGCTCTGATGAAGTAAATCCATACTGACTTACTCTTTCACTTTCAGTTAGTATTACCTCAATGCTTTTTTCTATCTGGTTTTCTTTTGCTGCCGTATATAATGAATATACATCTATTGTGCGACCTATAAATGAGCCATAATCTGATCCCGCATAAAGAAACGGGGCATCAGGCTTCTGAGTTAATTCCTGAAACCGGTTGTTTAACATGCTTGTATATAACGAGCGTATCTGGCTGTTCCTGTAATCTTTATATGTGACAGCATCTGCCTTTGGCTGCTTGTACATGATCTGCACACCAAAGCCTGATGCTTCCTTGTCAGTAATAACACTTATCAGCGGTTCGGCATTATCGGGCACAGAATATTCCACTCTTTTATCAGCATCTATGATCCGGGGGACTCTCCCGAAGTACTCTTTTATTTTCTCTTCAGCCAGGTTGGGATCAATATCGCCAACAACCACAACGGCCATCAGGTCAGGCCTGTACCATGTTTTATAGAAATTCCGCAATGTGTCATAAGCAAAGGATTTTATTATTTCTACTTTCCCTATTGGCAGCCGGTCGGCATATCGTGATCCTTTCAGAAGTACCGGAAGGTATTTCTGCATCATGCGGTCCTCGGCACCCAGCCCGAGGCGCCATTCCTCAATAATGACTCCGCGCTCCTTATCAATTTCAACCTCCTCCATACTTACCTGGTGAGCCCAGTCTTCCAGCACCTGGAAGCCCCGGTTTATCCATTCCATACTGTCAGCAGGAACCTTCAGCATATAGATTGTCTGATCAAAACTGGTATAGGCATTCAGTTCGGCTCCGAACTTGACACCCATTTCTTCAAGCATATCAACTATCCTGTTACTCGGAAAGTTCTTTGTTCCGTTGAAACACATATGTTCGCAAACATGTGCCAGCCCCTGTTGTGCGTCAGTTTCACAAATAGAACCGGCATTGATTGCCAGCCTCAGCTCTATCCTCTGCTCAGGCTTTTGATTGTACTTGACATAATATGTGAGACCGTTATCAAGTTTCCCTATTCTGATAGCAGGATCCGGAGGAATAGGATCATCCGGATTATTGGTCTGGGCATAAATTCCTGTGAAAATAAATCCACAGATAACTAATGTTAAAATGATTTTCAATTTTTTCATTGTCAGATATTCGTTTAGATAAGACATAAATTCAATGGTGGCTTTATAATTATGTGCATGCAGCGATTCTGGATATCGGGGATCATTGATAATAAAATATAAATTTAAATATTTTTATTATTAATACAAGAGTAGAGACGCTGCATGCAACGTCTCTACAATTTAATATTTTTTAATAAATGTAAATTGACCATAATACAATTTAATATTACCTTTCGGCTTATTTTTTAAAAATCAAATATTATCATGACTTCTACCCGAAGAAATTTTATCAAGACAGCTTCTGTTCTGGCTGCAGGATCTGTTTTACCTCTTGACGTACTGGCAAAAGCCAGAAGGAGTGTGGCTCCTTCAGATAAGATAAACGTAGCCCTTGTTGGCGGTAACAGCATGGGATGGAGTGATCTTGAGTCATTCCTGAAAAATCCTGAAGCCGAATGTGTGGCATTATGCGATGTGGACCGCAATGTTCTGAATAAAAGAACAGATGATATAGTAAAGATGGGGCGTCCCGGGCCAAAGCTATACATTGATTATCGTAAAATGCTTGAGAATAAAGATATTGATATCGTTATAATCGGAACGCCCGATCACTGGCACTGCATGATATTCTGCGATGCTGTTGAAAGCGGAAATCATGTCTATATTGAAAAACCTGTAGGTAATTCCATAGCCGAGATCAACATTATGCAGAAAGCCGTAAAACAACATGGCAAAATGGCCCAGGTAGGACAGTGGCAAAGAAGCCAGCCTCATTTTGTTGATGCTATCAATTTTCTCAGAACGGGTAAGCTCGGACGTATACGTACCTGCAAAGCATGGTCATTCGTTGACTGGAAAGGATCTGTTCCAAAGGTTCCTGACTCACCGGTACCTGAAGGTGTTGATTATAAACGGTGGCTTGGCCCGGCTCCTTTACGTCCATTCAACAAGAACAGATTTCACTTTACCTGGCGCTGGTACTGGGAATATGGTAACGGCTTGATGACTGACTGGGGCGTTCACCTGATAGACTATATATTATACGGAATGAATGTATCAGTTCCTGAATCAGTAATGGCAATAGGAGGGAAATATGCCTTCCCTGATGATGACATGGTGACTCCGGATACAATGACCGCTGTTTATGACTTTACAAATTTTACTATGATCTGGGAACATACTATCGGAATAGGTCTTGGAAACTGGAAAAGACCTCACGGCATGGCATATACCGGCGAGAACGGTACACTTGTTCTCGACCGCAGCGGTTGGGAAGTATTCCCCGAAAAACAGAGAATGGAGGCTGTTCCCCTTCAACAGAATACAGGTTCGGGACTCGACCTGCATGTCAGAAATTTCCTCGATTGCCTTAAGGATAATACCCCCGGGAAGCTTCATGCCGATATTGATATAGGTCGTAATGTGGCACTTGTCGCCCAGATGGGAAATATTGCCTTCAGAACGGGCGAAAAGGTCTTCTGGGATAATGACAAACAGCTATTTACATCAAGAACAGCGAACAAACTGATAACACCCGAATACTATAACGGCTATACCCTCCCGAGATACTAAGGGGAATATATGTTATTAAGGTTTTTAAAGTTTGGGATTGTAGGATTTTCAGGCATGGTTATTGATTTTTCAATAACCTGGCTGCTCAAGGAAAAGCTAAGAATACATCGGTATATTGCTAGTTCTACAGGCTTTATCGTCGCAGCAACATCCAACTATTTTCTTAACCGCATCTGGACATTTGAAAGCAGTGATCCCCGGATTCTAATGCAATATGGCAGTTTTGTAATTATTTCTGTTATCGGACTTGGAATCAATAATCTGTTCCTGTACCTGTTCGAAAAGAAGTTTCCGTTTTATGTAGCAAAACTCTTTGCCATCGGAGTTACGATGATATGGAATTTTCTTGCTAATAACTATATTACATTCAGCGGCTAACGGTAACTTCCATGAATCTGCTGCTGAAGACATCATATAGGATACCTGCTTCCGAGCATATAACGAGTCTGTGTTTCCCTTCGGGCAGGCCGTCAATCCTGAAAATACCTGTGACTGATATAGTGTCGCCCGGATGCAGAATCTCCAGCCGGGGTTGAATATCAAGATTCCTTTTCATTTCTATATTACCATCCTCACTGTAAAAAGCAGCCTGAAGTACAATCGGA
This sequence comes from uncultured Rikenellaceae bacterium, assembly GCA_964535035.1. Taxonomy (GTDB): domain Bacteria; phylum Bacteroidota; class Bacteroidia; order Bacteroidales; family VadinHA17; genus LD21. Next base: position 2,406 of record CAZHRV010000188.1, on the reverse strand, counting down.
AATTCCGGATGTTTAAAGTCCAGAGCATAGGGATAAGGATTGAATATCCTGAGGTCGATACTGTCTTCTTCAGTGTTGCTGAATAACCGGGAGTCATGAAGGGGAATTACACATTCCTTCTGCAGCGACTGGAAATCTTTATAAATCCTGTAATACATGGTGTCACCATCCGGCTTAACATGAACAGAGAGCCTTTCCTTGTAATAATCATTCAGCCAGTGCGGAACATATAATACCTCTTTCCCGTGTACCTGCTCCTCAAAAGGCCAGATGTCATATTGTGTTTTCCGGTAATCTTTATTGTTGAGGGAATGTGCAAATTGTCCCGTATAAAAAGTATACACCGAAGGATCCTGGTAAGAATTTGTAAATACAACAGGCCGGTTTTCGGCAAGATTTTTAATTTCTGCTGCCCATTCCCAGTGTCTGTGGAATTCTTTCTTTAAAAATGACACTGGCAGGAAGTCACTCATCAGGGCTGATCGCGTAAATAAGAAAACCGGAACCAGTATAAAAAAAATTGTTTTAACATATTTATATTTTTTATATATATAACCGGAATTAAGTACCAGGATCAGCATCGGAATTGTTATAAGTGCAGTCCACTGCGGTTCAATATGATATCGGAAACTTGCTGCAAGAAAAAAGATAAAAAATCCTGCTATGATATATTTTAATCCCTTCTCAAAAATATCATTGGTCCTGGTTTTATATATTACAAAAAGAAACAATGGCAGTAATAAAGGATTGTGTATAAGAAGCTGGTTAAGAACGTATTCCACTATATTTGAAGGGTTGAATCCGGAAACCCTGTCAGTAAGATGGTATTGGATAGATGGAAAGTTATTTGTTATCTGCCAGAAAATATGGGGCAGGAACAATAAAAGGGCGAGCAGTGAGGCAATATAGAATTTTGGATTCTTAAGCAGTTTAAGGTTTGACAGAATAATAAGAAGCAGCATGATTGCCCCGTGATACTTACTGTACATTAGTCCGGCCATTATAATACCCAGCAGCAGTGTATTTAACCAGTTTTCATCTTTCAGAAATCTCCTGTAAAATAACAGGAACAGTGCTGTGAAAAGCAGCAGTGGCGAATCGGGAGTGGCAAGAAACCCATAAATATTCAATACAGGAAGCACAGAAATGATGAGTACAATTAATAGCACATTCCGCGGGGACTGTTTTTTTTCATTGTCCGTCATTTGCCATACTATCAGTAACGTTACTATCTGGCTCAAAACGACAAACAGTCTTACTCCAAGCTCGTTTGAGAATATTGAATAGCCTGCACCAATGAGCATGGCAATCATCGGCGGATGATCATAATACCCCCATGCCGGGTATCTTGAGAACATCCAGTAATAAGCCTCATCATTGTGAAGGGGAGTAAAAAAGGTCTGAATCAGATTGAGGATACCCCAGACTACCAGAAAAATATAAAAGATCTGCTTCCCTGAAAAATGTGACTTGTTATCCATCAGGTCCAATTCAATAATCAGGTAAAGATATGTATTATTGTCACTTCTGCGAATCAGGAATTAATCACTATCAAAGCAGAAAACAATAATATTGAATATCAATTAATTCACCATTAAAAAGTATTTTCCTGTTTCTAAATAATTGTATCTTTACTGTTAAATCAACTAATCGGAGTATGTTAACCAGATTATTGAAATTATCCATTTTTGTTTTTCTCCTCGTTCTATTTACCGGTTCAGGTTGTGCTTCCGACAGGAAAGTAAGACAGATAAGCAAGCGAGTTGATTCATCCTGTGATCTTTCGCATCTTGGAAAAAATAAGTTATACTATTCGTCAAAATACAGGAGACATCTGTCATATAATATCAGGAAGATAAACAGGAATAATCTCAGGTGATATAATTATTCCCTGGTAATTTTTAAGACTGTTTTTTTTATTGCCGGCCATTTTTTATCAGGGATCCTGGCTCCTACCATCTCAATAACATTACCTGCAAGAAGGGCTCCGAGAGAGCCGCATTTATCAAGCGGCTGGTCATTTGCATATCCATACAAAAATCCTGAAGCATAGAGATCGCCTGCGCCTGTTGTGTCTTTACATGTTATTGGCAGCGTACCGACTTTAATAAATTCTTCATGGCGTTGAATAAGTGAACCCTCCTTACCGGTCTTGATAACAGCTACTTTGCACATGCCGGCAAGTTTCTTCAATGCTTCTTCCGGTTGCAGTCCTGTCAGTGCTCTTGCTTCGTCTTCATTGGCGAAAACGATGTCGGCATATTTTTCAATGATCTCTAAGAAATCCTCTTTACATGCATCGACAACATTATAGCTTGCCATGTCAACTGCTATTTCCATGTTATTGTTTCTGGCAAGGGTACAGGCTTTTATCACCAATGGTTTATTTATTATCAGGTAACCTTC
>CAZHRV010000187.1:0-26353 GCA_964535035.1 uncultured Rikenellaceae bacterium | reverse complement strand
ACTTCGAAGGTATGTCCCAGAAGACTCAGTAATTCAAGTATTTCCTGTTTTTTCGAGTTTTCAAAACCGGTACTGAAAGTAACAGGGTTATACCCTTCGTTGATATATGATGTAGCGTTGGGGATAAGTCTTGCAATGTTCTTAACATTTTCCAGTTTTGAAGACAACTTCATAAGATCAATCTTAGGCGCCAGCGAAATAATTATCGCATCATTTATTACCTTGTCTTTAATCAATTCTAGAGTATCCATCACTACCGGCGGGTGCAAAGCTATAAAGACTATGTCCTGAATTGCAGCAGAGTTCGGATCTCTATCTTCAATTTCAGGATATGAGCCCTTCAGCTTATTCAGAACATCGGCGTTGGGGTCTGTAACGACTATCCTGCTGAAAGCAGCATTTTTATTCTCAAATGCCTGCAGGAGAATTTTTGTCACTCTTCCGCCACCTATAAAACCAATAGATTCTTTTTTCATGGTTATAATAACTTATAGATTAAATAATTATTTCTGTTTCTCCCCATTTTCTCTTCTTCTTTTCCCCCCTTCCCTGTTTTTTAGCTGACACATACACGAACCTGAATGTCTGTGAGATATGTCAGTTTTAACCGGCAGTCCATCTCTTTCCCATTCAACAATTCCACCGGCAAGATTCAAAATATTCCCATATCCATGTTCTTTCATGAAAATAACACTCTCACGGCTTCTCATGCCTGCTGCATCAGCAAATATGAGGTATACATCATCCGGTAACTGCTTATACGTCTTTTCAAGTTCACTGAATGATAAGCAGATTACTTTCTGAACATCGAACATTTTGAATCTGTTCATGTAAGATTCCCTTACATCAACAATTATTGCTCCTAATTTACATAGCTCGAATGCACCCTTGGGGGTCACGTTCATTACACCGTGAGAAAAGAAACCCTTATTGGCAAAATCAGTTTTCACCCCGGCAGTGTTTATTTGTTTTTCTCGTCTTTTGCTGATCTGATTTTTGTAAACTCCTTGAAATATTTACGAGCCAGCTTCCAGTTTTCAGAATTAATACAATATTTTATTCTTGGCGCGTCAAAGCTTCCCTGTATCAGCCCTGCCTCTTTAAGTTCACTCAGGTGTTGTGAAACCGTTGAATCTGCAAGTGGTATCTCTTTTGAGATATCAGTAAAACAGCACGTATCCAGTGATGCCAGGTGACGAAGTATTGCTATTCTTGCCGGATGAGCAAGAGCCCTCGCAAATTTTGCGAGCTTTATGTCTTCCTTTGCGAATTGTTCTTTTTTCGGAGAAGCCATGACCACTCAATTAAAGCTTGGTAAGCCCATTTTTAAGCTAAACTGCGTATTTCGTAAATATACGAATTTATTTAATATTACTATAAAATTATATACTCTCTATTATAAATGCCAATACAAGGATTAGCAGCTACAGATTATTCAGTTTTTCAATATACAGTTCGAAATAATACTGCAACTGTTTTGTTTTATATTGCATTGTTCAGTTTAGAAGGAAATCATAATTCTTTCCTGATCCGAGACAAAAGCATACATCACGTTCAATACCGAATTCAGCATCAGTCCTTCACGCAGCGGACTGAATATTTACTAACCTTTTCCGAGCCATGAATATCCTGTGTATCTGCCTTTCTTGAGATGTCTGCCACAGCCCGGTTATTTAAAACAAGGTAACTGAAATATTCTGCCTCATTCTCATCATATTCAGTTGAGGTCCAGAAATATGCGCTCTCGTCCATTTCTGTGAATGTACCCTCATAATTCTGCATTCCACCAAGCTTTATATCAAAGGAAACCGGTCCTGATCCTGTGTTTTCCCATAATTCTTCTGATTCAAAATGATTCACCAGAGCCTGAAATTCTGACCCTGACGGCAGATGCCATCCGTCAGGACAAGCTTTCATTGCGGTCTTCCAATCGTATAACACTCCACATGAAGGAACATTATCAGGATTGTTATCAAAGAAATAAGCATCTTCTCCCGGAACGATGAACTTCAGGTTTTCAGCCATCCATGTAACACCATTTATAGTAATTGTCCTGTAGGAATTACCGTCACGCGGATCAGTGAGTTTATCCTGTGCCGCAAGATTAAGATATGTTACCGCAATTATCAGGATCAATATCGTTCTTCTCATCGTCTTTCTGTTTAAATACTACAATATTATTCTATTTCACCAGTATTTCATGTGTATATAATTTATTTTAATGGTCACATGGAACCTCCATGATTTGAATTATATTCATGCTTATTTATGTTTAAAACATGGAGGTTTCATACTGTATAAAATAATCAGCAAAATTAAGCTTTACTGATAATAATAACGTTTGAAAAACAGAAATGTTATTAACCCTGTTTTTTAATTTTTAACAAGTCTTTCCATGGATACATATTATAAATGTATAACTTTGGGCGCTTTAAAAACAGGAATTCATCAACATGCCGGGCAATGATATAATAAAACCCTATGGCGAAAAGCAGATGGCTTTTGATAAGAGATACCTTGAAATGGCACTTATCTGGTCAAAGAATTCATACTGTAAAAGACGCCAGGTAGGGGCTTTGATTGTAAAAGGGAAAATGATAATTTCTGACGGATACAACGGGACTCCGGCTGGTTTCGAAAATGTATGTGAAGATGAATATAATGTCACTAAGCCGTATGTTCTTCATGCTGAGGCAAATGCGATTACCAAAGTTGCCAAATCACACAATTCAAGTGAGGATGCCACATTATATGTTACATCCTCCCCATGCATGGAGTGTGCAAAGCTTATCATCCAGTCGGGAATAAAAAGAGTTGTGTATTGTGACAGGTACCGGAAAATAGACGGATTAAATCTTCTCAAGCGTGCAGGAATAGACCTGATATATATTGATCTGGAAAAAGATATCTATGAGCAGCAGTAACTCAAAAAAGAGTATTTTTCTTCCTCTGATTCTGGCAGTAACCCTTATCGCCGGTATCTTAATCGGCATTTATCTGCCAGTTAAGAATGAGGGTCCGTCTAATGTAAATATAAGGCTTCGGACAAATAAAATACAAAGCATTCTCGATATCATAGAATCCAGTTATGTTGACTCAGTGAACCGTGAGGTTATGGTAGAGGCAGCTATCCCGGCAATCCTGAAAAATCTTGACCCGCATTCGGTTTATATTCCCGCCAAAGATCTTGCACGTGCCAACGAACCGCTTCAGGGCAACTTTGAAGGGATAGGTATCTCATTCAACATGCTTACTGATACCATTCTTATTATCAGCACCATCCCGGGGGGTCCTTCAGAAAAAATCGGACTTCAGGCGGGAGATAAGATCCTGTATGTGAATGATTCATTAGTTGCCGGAAAGGGAATAAGCGATGAAAAGGTGATGAGCATGCTTAAGGGACCCAGGGGCACATTGGTTAGTGTAAAGATCCTGCGCAAAGGACATAAAGATTTGCTGACATTTAACATTACCCGTGACAAGATACCGATTTACAGTGTTGATGTCGCCTACATGGTAAATGACATTACAGGGTACATCCGGATAAACAATTTTGCACTCACAACCTATGACGATTTCATGAAAGGTTTGAGGGAGCTTAAGCAGCAGGGAATGAAAAATCTCATTGTAGATCTGCGCAACAATTCCGGAGGTATCATGGAAGCTGCCATTCAGATTGCAAACGAGTTCCTGAGTGAGGGTCAGCTGATAGTATATACAGAAGGTCGAAAACAACCGCGTAATGAAGCAAGAGCAACAGGAAAAGGGGAATTTGACACCGGGGACCTTGTGATCCTCATCGATGAATGGAGTGCTTCGGCCAGTGAAATACTTGCAGGAGCCATACAGGATAACGATCGCGGTACAATTATAGGAAGGCGCTCCTTTGGCAAGGGACTGGTACAGGAACCTGTTGTTTTCCCCGACGGATCAGGGATGAGGCTCACCATAGCAAGGTATTACACTCCCACCGGCAGATCAATACAGAAACCGTATAACAACGGTTTTGATGAATATTTTGCAGACCTGAATATAAGATACGGAAGAGGCGAGTTTGAAGTATCGGACAGTATACAATTTGCCGATTCACTAAAATATACAACACCCGGCGGCAGAACAGTATTCGGAGGCGGAGGTATTATGCCTGACTTGTTCGTCCCTGTCGATACTGCAGGCATCTCAACGTATTTTCTAAAGGTTAGACCATTTATATACGAGTTCTCGCTAAAATATACTGAAAGACACCGCGAAAACCTTAAGAAATACACCGAATCCGGAGAGCTTGAAAAACACCTCGACAATCAGACCATTATGGATCAGTTCACCGATTTTGTATCAGGAAAAGGAATCGAACCTGAACCCGAAGGACTGAAGATCTCAGAAAAAATAATTTATACTCAGATCAAGGCTTATATAGCACGTAATATCCTGGATAACAAAGGATTTTATCCTATCTGGGAAGATATTGATACTACGCTGAAGTATGCGGTTGAGTTTTTAGGGGAATAATTTCATTTACATTTGCCAACAAATTCAGTCAATATCTCCAGAGACTTCTCTTCTTCCTCAATAAATCCCATGTGGCCGGAGTTGTTCAAAACAGCTAATTCGGCATTTTGAGGCAGCTTTACTTTTGTCTGTACCAGTTTACAATCAATATAATTATCCATCGCTCCCAGTATCCAGAGACACGGAACTCTGCCCTCTCTCATAACTGACAGTCTGGATGGTCTTGCCATCATTCCCTTCAGGACAGCAATTATTCCTTCACTCTGTATTGAAGAGGCTATCTGTTTGGATCTTTCAAGTGATGCATTGAACTTTTTAAGATTCGATGCGGCAAACATTTTTACTACATTATCCGGGTACATCAGATCCTTTTTCCCTGCCTTCACCAGGTTTATTTCCCTCTCTCTTTTCTCCAGCGCCTCCGGGGAGTCGGCAAGGGGATGTGAATGGAACAGGCAGTAACCCGACAGTTTTTCCGGGAAGCGCTCCGCAAAGGCAAGGGCAACATAACCCCCAAGAGAATGACCGGTCAGAAATGCTTTTTCAATTTCCAGACTCTCAAGGAGCTCTTTTATTATCCCTGCCATGTGCTCCATAGTGTGAGTCTCTCCAAAAATATCAGACTGACCATGTCCGGGAAGGTCAGGTGAAATAACCCTGAATTTTTCTGCAAGCTTCAGCGAAAAACCATCCCACACTTCGGATGTTTCCAGGTAACCGTGCAGAAGTAATATTACCTGCCCTCTTCCCTGATCGGTATAATGTATTTTCCCATTCCTGCATTGAAGATAACCTGCCATAATAATCTGTTTCCGGTAAAATTATTTTAATTAACTGAGAAATGTATATTGTTAATCTGATTAATTAAGTCTATTTTTATAAACATCTATCCCGGAATAAATAATTATTTAGTAAATGCTTTATAACCAATGAATAAGGTCTTATTTTCATCCATTTCCAAAAAGTTCATTATGGCTCTTGCCGGGCTCTTTCTTCTGATGTTCCTGCCTGTGCACCTTGTAATCAATCTGATGCTTCTTAAGGGTGATCCTGATCCTTTTAACAAAGCCGCACATTTTATGGCAACATTCCCCGTAATAAAAATTGTTGAGATCGTTCTTTTTACAGCATTGATAATCCATTTTTCATGGGGTATTTATGTCCAGATTAAAAACTGGCTTTCCCGTCCTGTAAGTTATGCCGTCCGTACCAAAACCGAGACCTCTTTTTTCTCAAAGTTCATGATCTGGACCGGGGCTTCGGTGCTGACTTTCCTTGTGATCCATTTTTTTAATTTCTTTTTCATGCGACTTGGATGGGTTGCCGGAGACCCGCAAGATTTTTATTCAGTGGCACATAAGCTTTTCAAAATACCGGCATATAATTACATCTATCTCGCCTGTTTCGTACTGCTGGGGCTTCATCTTTTTCATGCCTTCACTTCGGCTTTTCATACACTTGGATTGGATCACAGGATATGGACTCCGGTCGTTAAAATTGTTGCATTAATCTATGCCATCCTGATACCTTCAGGTTTTGCTTTTATTTCGCTCACGCTTTGGCTTTTCAGATAGTAAAAAATATATCATGGAAAAATTTAATTCAAAGATACCAGATGGTCCTCTCGCCCGGAAATGGACAAAATATAAAGCTTCGGTAAAGCTTGTCAGCCCGGCAAATAAAAAGAAGCTGGAAATAATTGTCATTGGCTCAGGTGTGGCTGGAGCAGGAGCTGCCTCAGCGCTTGGAGAACTGGGATACAATGTGAAAATTTTCTGTTACAATGATTCTCCGCGGAGAGCACATTCGGTTGCATCGCAGGGTGGAGTAAATGCAGCCAAGAATTATCAGAACGACGGAGATAGTGTTTATCGTCTGTTTCTTGACATGATAAAAGGTGGCGATTTCAGGTCACGTGAAGGAAATGTTTACAGGGCTGCCGAAGTAAGTAATCAGGTAATCGATCATTTCACAGCTTTGGGGGTTCCATTTGCACGCGATTATGGAGGAACGCTTAATACCCGTTCATTCGGCGGAGTGCAGGTCTCCAGGACTTTTTATGCCAAAGGGCAAACCGGGCAGCAGTGTTTACTTGGCACCTATGCTGCTCTTAACAGGCAGATAAAAAAGGGGACTGTAACAATGTATCCCCGCAGGGAGATGCTTGATCTTGTTTTAATTGACGGCAAAGCCCGCGGAATTATTGCCCGCAACCTTATTACAGGTGAAATAGAGAGATATGGTGCTCATGTTGTTGTACTTGCTACTGGTGGTTACGGAACTATCTATTACTTGTCGACTCTTGCAGTAAACTCCAATGGATCTGCTGCATGGAAAGCATATAAGAGAGGTGCATTCTTCGCAAATCCAAGCTTTGTGCAGATCCACCCTACATGTGTACCTCAGCTTAATGAATTCCAGTCAAAACTGACCCTTATGTCAGAGTCTCTGAGAAACGATGGCAGGATATGGGTCCCTAAAGCAAAAGGAGATAAACGTCCGGCCAATGAGATTCCTGAAGAGGAAAGAGACTATTATCTTGAACGCCGTTATCCCGCTTTCGGAAACCTGGTTCCTCGGGATATCGCTTCCAGGGCAGCCAAGGAACGATGCGACGCAGGATATGGAGTCGGTGAAACGGGTCTTGCCGTTAATCTCGATTTCAGGGATGCAATAAATAAACAGGGGAAAAAAGCCATAGAGAATAAATACGGGAATCTGTTCGACATGTATAAGATCATCACCGGTATGGATCCTTACGAAGAGCCCATGCGAATCTATCCCGCAGGTCATTACACCATGGGAGGCTTGTGGGTTGATTATGAACTTATGACAACAATACAGGGACTCTATGCAATAGGTGAAGCCAATTTTTCTGACCATGGGGCAAACCGGCTGGGGGCGAGTTCTCTCATGCAAATTGCCGCTGACGGTTTTTTTATTCTGCCAAATACTATCAGTAATTATCTTGCTGATGAGATACATGTCCCGAAAATATCCACAGACAAAACTGAATTCGAGGAAGCTGAAAAATCAGTCGTTGAAAGACTTAACAAACTGATCTCAATAAAAGGGAAACAGACGGCTACCTCTTTTCACAAACGGCTTGGGAAAATTATGTGGGACTATTGCGGTATGATAAGAAACAAGGAAGGTCTTGAAAAGGCAATAACTCTTGTTAATGAACTTAAGGAAGAATTCTGGAGAGATATGAATGTGCCCGGTACGATATATGAGTTAAACCCTGAACTTGAAAAGGCCGGCAGGGTTGCTGATTTCTTTGATCTTGCTATCCTGCTCATCACTGACGCCCTTAACAGGAATGAGTCGTGCGGAGCTCATTTCAGAGAGGAGTACCAGACACCCGATGGTGAGGCAATGAGAAACGATGAGGAATTTGCTTATGTTGCTGCCTGGGAATATGCGGTCAAAGGTAAACCACATATACTTCATAAAGAGGAATTGAAGTTTGAAGATGTTGAGATGAAAGTAAGGAGCTATAAATAACGGCACAACGGCGTAACGGCACAACGGCGTAACGACACGACAGTAAGACAATTAAAAAACAAATTTACAATTGATATGAAGCTTACATTGAAGATATGGCGTCAAAAAAATGCAGAGGCTAAAGGCGCATTTGTAACATATAAAATGGATAATGTTTCTCCCGAGATGTCATTCCTTGAGATGCTGGATGCTCTGAACAAGAGGCTGGTTGAGGAAGACAAGGATCCTGTGGCATTTGATCATGATTGCCGGGAAGGGATTTGCGGATCGTGTGGAATGTATATTAACGGACATCCTCACGGACCTGTTCCGGCAGTTACAACCTGCCATCTTTCAATGAGGTACTTCAAAGACGGCGAGACAATAAGGGTTGAGCCCTGGAGGGCAAAGCCTTTCCCTGTGATAAAGGACCTTATTGTTGACAGATCAGCCCTGGATAAGATTCAGACTGCAGGCGGATTTATTTCTGTTAATGCAGGTGCAGCGCCTGACGCTAATTCGATCCTGGTTAAGAAAAAAGACTCTGATGATGCCTTCGATTCCGGAATTTGTATCGGTTGCGGAGCATGTGTTGCTGCCTGTAAAAATGCCTCGGCAATGCTCTTTGTATCAGCAAAGATCTCGCAGTTTGCACTGCTTCCTCAGGGACGTACTGAGGCAAAGGAGAGAGTGCGAGCCATGGTTGATAAAATGGATGAACTCGGATTCGGCAATTGCTCAAATACAGGCGCCTGCGAAGCTGAATGCCCCAAACAAATCAAGCTGATCAATATTGCCAGGATGAACAGGGAGTATTTCAAAGCCTATTGAGTGTTGGTCACTGAAATAAGATTCATTGAATTTATTTCCAGCGCAGAGAGGTTTCCATATCCCATCTCCTTTTCGTAAACACATCCGGTGTCTATAGGGATAACATTCGATTTTTCACTGATCACCTGTTTTACAAATTCAATTCTTTTCGGACGATGACCATGTATTATTGTCCTTTTCTGCAGAAGAGGATTTTTATAAACACGACTGCATTCCCACACCATGGTATGCCTGTCAGTAAATGGATCCGGTTCATTATCATTGAAGCCGGCATGAACAAATATGAGGTTCCCTGATTCAAGAAAATAATCCAGCTCCGAAAAAAAACTTAAATATTTATTGTCGAGTTCGCGAATATCTTCTATCCCAAAACTGACCAGGGTTGTCATTCCGCTGTTCATAAACCAGAGATATTGATTCAACTCGTTATTATATGCATCAAGAAGCATCTGCTCATGGTTTCCGGTAAGGGCAGTAATATTGAATCCTGAGTTCTTAAGGTCGATTATGAAATCTATCACCTCTTTGCTTTGCTCCCCCCGGTCAATATAATCGCCAAGGAGAATCAGCCTGTCCTCTTTTTGAAGGCCGATTTTTTCAACAACTAGCTCATAGAAGGGTTTGAAGCATCCATGTATATCGCTTATTGCAAAGAGACGGCCCATATTTATCTGTTTATTATCCTTGTTTGAACAACTAAATTAATATCATTATTAATAGCAGACAATAATTAGTATGATTGATTGATTTATTTTATTTCCTGCAACATTGGTGATTATTTTTTCGTATAATAGAAATCGTGAAAGTGTTATTAACAACACCTGTATTAATTAGATATTTTAGAACTTTTTAATAATCAATGCAATTTAAATGCGAATACTGATTGTTATTAACAAAAATATGTTATATTCGCAGGAGTTGCCAACATTTTATTAACAATTTTATCATAATGCCATACCGGAGATTGCCCAACACCGATGCTGCCAGGATCAGAGCATTGAAGACCGCTCTTGATAAAGGGAAAGAGCTTCCTGCCAACAAAATGGCCTATTCAGCGAAATTATTAGTAAGATTACAAAAATTCCTTCCCCTGTTTGAGCATAGCATTCTGCTTCATCGGCAGGCTATTGCATCACAGAATAAAAAATCGAAAGATTATAATGAGGTAGCAAAAAAGGCAAGGATCTATCTGACCCATTTCGTCAGGGTAATGAACATGTCAATTTTCCGTGGAGATCTTCCTTCAGAAACAAGGGCATATTATGGTCTGGCTACCAATGAATTGACAGTACCATCCCTGAACTCCGAAAATGAGCTAATAAGCTGGGGCCGGAGAATTATTGAAGGAGAAGAGTTCAGGCTGCGTAAAGGTGGCAGCCCGATAACCAATCCTACTATTGCCGTTGTGAAAGTGAGATTTGAAAATTTCATTGAAGCAAATAATTTTAATAAGATACTTGCCAAGAAAACCCTTGATTACTTTGAGAGGTTAGGTGATATGAGGAGAGAGGCGGATAAAATAATACTTAATATCTGGAATGAGGTTGAAGCAGGCTTTAACTCTCTTCCTGAAGAAATACAAAAAAAAGATTGTGAAGAATACGGACTGGTTTATTTTTACAGGAAAAATGAAACCCCCGTTCAGAACTGACAGGATTTTTATCTCACATAATCAACCAATCACTTATCAAACTTGACTATAGGCAGCATATCGTTGGCTGATCATCCACTGTTTCTCGCCCCTATGGAGGATATTACAGATCCCTCGTTCAGGATGGTATGTAAGATGCATGGAGCAGATTTAATGTACACCGAGTTTATCTCTTCTGACGGACTCATAAGAGATGGAGAGAAGAGTGTCAGGAAACTTACTATTCATGATTTTGAAAGACCCATAGGAATACAGCTGTATGGTCACCTGAAAGCTGCCATGGTTGAAGCTGCTCTTATTGCCGAGGAGGCAAAGCCTGAACTTATTGATATAAATTTTGGCTGTCCCGTGAAGAAAATAGCAGCCCGCGGTGCCGGAGCCGGAATGCTCAGGAATATCCCCATGATGGTTGAAATGACCTCTGCCATAGTCAATGCAGTTAAGCTCCCCGTTACCGTTAAGACACGCTTGGGATGGGATGATGATAACAGGAATATTGTGGAGGTGGCAGAAAGGCTTCAGGATACAGGTATTCAGGCCATTACAATTCACGGGCGGACAAGGGCGCAGTTATATAAAGGTGCTGCCGACTGGACTCTTATCGGTGCCGTAAAGAATAATCCGGGAATGAAGATCCCTGTCATCGGCAACGGCGATATTGACGGTCCGATAAAGGCTAAAGAGATGTTCAGCCGTTATAGTGTCGACGGAATAATGATAGGGCGGGCATCAGTAGGCCGGCCATGGATCTTCAGGGATATAAGGCATTTCCTTAATACAGGAGAACTGCTTCCCGAACCCACTGTGGATGAGAAAACAGATCTCGCCCTGTTCCACCTCGAAAAATCACTTGAGTTCAAGGAAGAACCCCGTGCCATTTATGAAATGCGCCGTCATTTTTCAAACTATTTCAAAGGATTGCCTCATTTTAAAGAAACGAGGCTGAAATTGCTGACCAGCCTTGATGTAAATGAAATTAAAAGCATCATTGAAGATATCAGGAAGAAATGGGGTGATTTCAGGACCAGTGATACAACATCTGTGTATGGTAAATGAATGATTCTCTCTGACTATTCAAGCTTTTTCAGCAGAATAGAAAATCTTTTCCATTTGAAGATTATTCCAAGGATAAAAATTACCAGTATTCCCATGAATAACATTGAAATAAGATCAGCCCAGGGATTAATATTAATCTGCTGATAAAGGGCAGGAGTCTGCAGCGCTGATGATTCATTCGTTACCATGATGCACAGGAAGACGTTATTTGCTGTATGTGCACCCATTGCTGCCTCAATACCGTCATCAAGGATTGTTATTAAACCGAATATCAATCCGAAAAGGAAATATTGCGGCATCATGGTACCAAAGCCAAACTCCGAGACTTCAGGATTCATAATATGCATCAGTCCAAATAATATGGATGTCATAATCAGTGGGATCCATCTGTTTCTTGCTAAAACTGCAAATCCCTGCATCAGGTATCCTCTGAAAATGATTTCTTCAAATGCTGCCTGGAAGGGAATGAATAAAACAGACATCAGGATAAGAGGAACCAGGGTGGTCAGCGACCTGTTGTTAACTTTGAAGTTCAGTGGATCAAGTTTGATGTAAACATAGAGATAGAATGCCGAGATGATCAACCATACAAATGCCGATATGAAAAATCTGTTCCATCTGAACCTGTCTGTCCCGTTAATTGTGCAGGCAAGATTCCTGTGGTTCAGCGGCTTAATGAGCAGTATAAATGTGATTAACCCGATAAAGAACGGGAAAAGCATTGTGAAGAGGTAAAGGTTTGAGTCGAGGCCCAGGACTGTGAGGTTGTTAGGATTTTCCGCCAGTTGTACGATAATGTCAGGATTATCTGCCGCCCTTACTCCCATTGCAATCAGCAGCGGAATTCCTCCGATAGTATTTGTAGCAGTGAGAACAGCTGCCAGCATTATCAGATATCTCCAGAAAGCATTTTCCCCGGTAAATGAAGATTCAAGGTGATTCATACAAAAGACTGGTGCAAGGTGCAAGGTACACGGTAAATGGTTAATTATTCGCTGACTGCTTTTTTTGGAAAGTCAATTGAGTAATGCAGGCCTATGCTCTCCTTCCTGTTTTGCGCATGCTTGATTATAATATATCCTACATTGACAAGATTTCTCAGTTCACAGATCTTTTTTGAGATAAGTGAGCGTTTATAAAGGCTTTCTGTTTCCTGATACAAAATATCAAGACGTATCATGGCTCTTTCAAGACGCAGGTTCGACCTGACGATCCCGACATAATTGCTCATGATCATCTGAACCTCCTTAATGCTCTGTGTGATAAGAACCATCTCCTCGAGATGTGTTGTGCCCTTATAATCCCATACAGGTATTTTTTCCTCAAAAGTCAGCTCTTTCAGCCGTTTTGAGGAATGTACTGCAGCCCTGTGTGCATAGACAACAGCTTCCATAAGCGAATTTGAGGCAAGCCTGTTTGCGCCATGCAGTCCGGTTGAGGAGGCTTCACCTATAGCATAAAGCCTGTCAATATTACACCTTCCGTCCATGTCCACTTTAATGCCTCCGCATGAATAGTGCTGGACAGGTACCACGGGGATCAAATCTCTGGTAATGTCGATGCCTCTCGCAAGACAGTGTTCATAAACATTCGGAAAATGATCTTTAAGACCTTCAGGATAAAGATGTGTGCAGTCGAGCCACACATGATCATCACCCCATATTTTCATTTCATTATCGATAGCTCTGGCAACGATGTCTCTGGGTGCAAGAGATCCCCTGCTGTCGTATCTGTTCATGAACTTTTCGCCCTGCATGTTTTTCAGAACAGCGCCGAATCCCCTGAGAGCTTCTGTTATCAGGAAAGACGGCCTGGCATTGGGATCATACAGAGAGGTTGGGTGAAACTGGATAAATTCCATATTCTCAATTGTTCCCTTAGCCCTGTAAACCATTGCAATACCATCTCCAGTGGCAATTTCCGGGTTTGTGGTTGTAAGATAAACATTACCTATTCCTCCTGTTGCCACAATTGTGATTTTTGACAGGAAGGCTATAACTTTCTGGTTCACGAGGTCTGCAACATACGCGCCAAAACATTTAATTTCAGGATAATTGCGTTTGACAACTTCTCCAAGATGATGCTGGGTAAGAAGTTCAATGGCAAAATGCTGTTCATAGATATCGATGTTTGGATCCTGTTTTATTCTATCCATAAGAGTCTTCTGGATAGCCTCACCTGTTTTGTCCTTATGATGCAGTATCCTGTGTTCGGAATGGCCTCCTTCTCTTGCCAGGTCATATGAGCCGTCAGGATTCTTATCAAAGGGTACACCCAGCTCGATCAATTCGCGTATCCTGTCGGGAGCCTCTGTTACCACCATGCTGACCACCTTTTCATCACAGCAGCCATCACCCGCTATGATTGTATCGCGGATATGTTTTTCAAAGTTGTCAGGTTTGCTGAAGACAGCTGCAATTCCACCCTGGGCATAACTGGTATTTGTATCTTCAAGATTTGCCTTTGTCACAACGGATACCTTGCCAAACTTTGAAGCCTTAAGCGCAAATGTCAGCCCTGCTATCCCTGAACCAAGAACAAGGAAATCGGTTCTTTTCTTCATTGCTCTACTCCCTGTAAAAGGTGTAAAGATACAAATAGAATTTGTGTTTTGGATATCAGTCTAAGTACACGTAAATCACAGGAGACCCCTTACTCAATTGTAAAAGCAAACTTTTTAAATTACTTTTGCCTTCCGTATCTTAACAACAAAAGTTTTTATGACCCGGGAAGATGTATTTAAGAAGCTGATCGCACATTGCAAGGAATACGGGTATGTATTTCCCTCAAGCGAGATTTATGACGGTTTAAGTGCAGTATATGACTATGGGCAGTATGGTGTTGAACTGAAGAATAACATTAAAGAATACTGGTGGAACAGTATGGTCCTGCTCAATGAGAATATTGTCGGTCTTGATTCTGCAATCTTCATGCATCCCACAATCTGGAAAGCTTCGGGACATGTTGATGCATTCAACGATCCGCTGATAGATAATAAAGACTCCAAAAAAAGGTACCGTGCCGATGTGCTGATCGAAGAGCATATGGCAAAGACTGAAGATAAAATAAACAAGGAAATTGAAAAAGCCAGACAGAGATTTGGAGATGCCTTTGATGAGAATAAATTCAGGGAAACAAATCCGAGGGTGCTGGCAAACCAGGCAAAGATCGATGAAATAGACGCACGCTTTATCAGGGCGATGAATGAGAATGACCTGACTGCCCTGAGGCAGATAATCATTGACAATGAGATTGTGTGTCCCATATCAGGTACACGTAACTGGACGAATGTCAGGCAATTTAATCTGATGTTTGCCACGGAAATGGGTTCAACATTCGATGGGGCAAGCAAGGTCTACCTGCGTCCCGAAACAGCCCAGGGTATTTTTGTTAATTTCCTTAACGTACAGAAAACAGGCAGGATGAAGATACCCTTTGGCATTGCACAGATTGGCAAGGCCTTCCGGAATGAGATCGTTGCCCGGCAGTTTATCTTCAGGATGAGAGAATTTGAGCAGATGGAGATGCAGTTTTTTGTAAAACCCGGCACCGAGCTTGAATGGTTCAGACACTGGAAAGATGTGAGAATGAAATGGTTCAGGGCTTTCGGCTTCGGTGATGATAATTACCGGTTCCATGATCATTCCAAACTTGCTCATTATGCAAATGCAGCCACTGATATAGAATTTAAATTCCCGTTTGGCTTCAAGGAGGTGGAAGGTATCCATTCACGTACCGACTTCGACCTGAAGCAGCATCAGCAGTACAGCGGCAAGAAAATGCAGTATTTTGATCCGGAGAAGGGAGAATCCTATATACCCTATGTGATCGAGACATCCATAGGTGTTGACAGAACCTTCCTGCATGTTATTGCAGGTGCATACTTCGAGGAAGAGCTTAAAAAAGATGACGGAACCACAGATATGCGGGTAGTGCTGAGGCTCCCTGCCTTCCTGGCTCCTGTAAAACTTGCAGTCATGCCTCTTGTAAGAAAAGACGGACTGCCGGAAATCGCAGAAAAGATCATTGATGACCTGAAGTTTGATTTTAACTGCCAGTATGATGATAAGGATTCCATCGGCAGGAGATATAGAAGGCAGGATGCTATAGGAACCCCTTATTGCATAACCATTGATCATCAGACACTTGAGGACAAAACTGTTACTGTAAGATATAGAGATTCGATGAACCAGGAGCGAGTAACCATTGATAAGCTGAAAGATAATATCAGGAGTATGGTTGATATGAGTTCTGTTCTCAGGAAGTTAGAAACCGGTTAACTAAAAGTGCATGTAAAATGAACCGGCATTACAAATCTCCGAAGATTCTGAAATCAATCAAGAGAATGATCACAAGAAAGAATCTTTCCGAACATAATCTTATTTTTGATTTTTTCTTAAGACTTCCGCATAAAAATCCGCAAGATAGAATCCTTATTGATGTAGGAGCACATTATGGTATATCAATGCTTAAGTTTGCCAGATCAGGCTGGACAGTATATTGTTTCGAGCCGGACGACAACAACAGGTATATTTTAGAAAAAACCATACTGGAGAATAAATTAAAGAAAGTTATCGTTGACAACAGAGCTGTATCGGATGTGGAAAAAAGAGTAAAGTATTATACCAGTGAAATATCAGACGGCATCAGCAGTATGATAAGGTTCCATGAAAGCCATAAAGAAGCAAAAGAGGTAGAAACAATCACATTGTCATCCTTTTGTAAGGTTAATGATATCTGTAATATTGACTTTCTTAAAATAGATACTGAGGGAAATGATCTGAGAGTTATTGAAGGTCTTGATTTAACGCATAACAGGCCGACAGTTATCCTGTGTGAATATGAAGATGCAAAAACCAGATTGATAGGTTATACCAAGGAAGAGATGATCAAATATCTTGAAGAGAATGGCTACAGATGGATCATTTCAGAATGGTATCCAATTGTTGAATATGGAATAAGGCACCAATGGAAAAAGTTAACTGATGATATCTTGCTTGTTGATAACAAATCGTGGGGAAACATTATTGCTACCCAACCTGAATATTATCAGCACCTGATCGATGCAACCAAAAGAAAACTAAAATATAAACGAAATTGTATAAAACTGGTAAATCAATAAATATCATCTGTTGAAAATTTCTGCAGTTATATCAACCTACAACAGGGCGCAATTCCTTCCCGGCTTATTTGATTCTTTTAAGTCACAGACACTGCCTGCCACTGATTTTGAGGTTATAATCATTAACAACAACTCAACTGACAAAACTGAATCGCTGGCCCTGGAATTCCTTAATAATAATGAAGGAATTAAGGTCCGATATTTTACTGAAACAAACCAGGGATTATCTTTCTCCAGGAACAGGGGTATTCTGGAGGCCGGCTCTGAACTGGTCACATTCATTGATGACGATGCTATACCTGCCGATGATTTCCTCGGGAAAACAGTTACTTTTTTCGATACTCATCCGGATGTCGGAGCCGCCGGAGGCAGGATATTACTCAAATTTACAGGCAAGATACCTGTCTGGTACAATAATTTCCTGTCACCGCTGCTTGGTTATTTTAATTACGGAAACAAAACCAGACTATTTAAGTATAATTATTTCAGGGGATCAAATATGACATTCCGCAGATCACTTTTTGATACTCATAAACCATTTGATACACGACTGGGACGGAAAGGAGACCTTCTAACCGGAGGAGAAGAGAAAGAGCTTTTTTACAGACTGAAGAACAATGGAGTACAACTATGGTACATTGCTGAAGCTGTTGTATATCACCTTGTTACTGCAGAAAGGACAACGGTTGACTTTATAAGAAACCAGGCATACGGAACAGGGAAAAGCAAAAAGGTTCATGCACAGATTGAGGGTAATAGCGTACTTTTAAAAGCTTATATTGCCGAAATTTTTAAATGGGATGCTTCATTTGCAATTTCGCTGTTCTATTTTTTAACCTTCAGATTCAGCAAGGGTATCATGATACTTAAGTTTCGGTGCTGGATCAGCCGGGCACTTTTCTCCGCCACTGTTTCAAAGACAACTTAACTGGTTATCAGAGTGAAAAGTGATACAATATATATATTAGGTAACGGGCCAAGTCTGAATAAGATAGATATAAGAAAGCTGAAAGACAAGGACACTATCTCATTCAACAGGGCTTTTATAGCTTACAATGACTGGGGATTTTTCCCGAAATACTATATGGCTGTTGATGTAGTGGTTCTTCAGAACATTAAGGAAAAAGTCAGGGAGCTGATAGAAAGCTCTCCTATCGAGAAGTTTCTTCTTCCGTTGTGGTCCAGATCATATTTTGGGAATAGTGATAAGGTCTGTTACCTGAACTTAAGGGATTCCCGCTTTCTTAAAAGGAGAATATGGGGGAAAGATTTTAACAGACTCAGTATAATAGCGAATGTTGGAGCGACTTCAGTACCTGTTCTTAAAATCCTGGATTATAAAAATTTCATAATTCTTGGCACTGATTGTAATTATATCGAATCGAATATAAAAAATGTTGATATCGAATATAATCCTGAAAACAGGACAGGAAGGCGTATTATCTATAAATCTTCAGGAAACGATGATCCCAATCATTTCAGGCCCGATTATTTTGGCAGCGGAACGGAATACAGTAAGCCTCAACAGATGAACCATTATAAAGGATGGGAGTTTATAGCTAAAAGGATGAAAAGGGAAAAAATAAACATAATTTTGTGTAGTCCGGGTTCAAGATTAATTAATCTGTTTGCTGAGGGTGATTTTGAGGATATAATTTCGAAGTATTAACCGGGTAAACCTGCAGGTCTTTCAAGCTTAATACCGTGGGAGTAATAAAAAGACAGTCTATAAAGGGTACTGCCTATTCATACATAGGAACGGTAATTGGCTTCGTTACTGCCGGATTGCTAATCCCCAGGTTTCTCGCCACAGAACAGATCGGTCTTCTCAGCCTGTTAGCAAGCTACTCGACGCTTTTTGCTGTTTTTGCCAGCTTTGGCTTTACGAGTGTCGTAATTCGGCTCTTCCCCTATTTCAGGGATGAAGAAAAGCAGCATAACGGGTTTTTCTTCCTTACAACAGCAGTTACGGTTTGCGGCTACCTGCTATCTGTTTTACTGTTCTTCCTGCTTAAACCATTGATAATCAAGGATAGTATAGAACAGTCTCCCCTTTTTGTAAACTACCTTTACCTGGTTCCACTGCTTACTTTTTTCTTACTTATTTACACAGTTTTTGACTCATATAACCGCGCATTATTCAATGCCACCTACGGAACATTCCTGACTGAGGTATTTCAGCGGATGGCAATTTTAATTATCCTTCTTTTATTTATTGCCGGTCTGACTGGCTTTCACCACTTTGTTTTATTGTATATCTCTGCATTATGCCTGCCCGGTATTCTAATTTTCTATCCCCTGATCCTGAAGAAGCAGATTTTTGTAAGTCCTCAGTTATGTTTTATCAAAAAGGATTTACGTAAGGAGATTATAAGCGTTAGCACATTTGGAATTATTATTGGTTACAGCAACATAATCATACAGAGGGTTGATACTATAATGATCAACTCAATGATAGACCTGAACGCAACCGGTATTTATTCTATTTCTCTTCTTTTCGGAAGCATAGTATCGCTTCCTTCCCGCTCTCTTAACAGAATCTCTACTACAGTGATCTCCGATGCCTGGAAAATCGACGATATTGACACGATAAAGTCAGTCTATTACAAAAGTTGTCTGAATCAGACCATCATTGGCGGACTTGTCTTTGCAGGGATATGGGCCAATATTGCCAATGTGTTCCATATCCTGCCGTCAGATTTCCTGAGCGGTAAATATGTAATATTCTTTTTCGGACTTTCGGCGTTAATATCCATGATGTCGGGAGTCTGCAGCCAGATAATCAATTTATCAAAAAGTTACAGGTATAATACGTACTTTACATTTGCTTTTGGATTAATGGTGGTGGTTACCAATCTGATCCTGATCCCGGCCCTGGGAATCGTCGGTGCTGCTCTGGCTGCATTAATTTCAAACTTTATATACCATTTACTTCAAATAATATTCCTGTATATAAAGTACAGGCTATTCCCTTATGACATAAAAATAATTATCGTAGCCATTATTATTGTGTTTACATATTTATTCAGTCTCCTTATTCCTGAACTCCACAATTTTATCTTTGATATCTTCGTCAGAAGTGTATTAATGACATTTTTATTCGGATCACTTATTGTTGTTCTGAAGGTTTCAAAGGATGTTGATGATGTTAAAACATTGGTCATTAACAGGCTTCGTTCATTATTTAAATGATCCCTGATATGAATATTTACCTTGTCGGATATGTTCCTAAATATTTCTTCAGCCACAGACACACCAATTTCTGGCCCTGGAGTTATCTTACAAATACTTTCAGGCAGCTTGGATATAATGCATATCATTTAAATGTAGATAAAATAGACCACAGCAAACCCGGACTTTATATCTGCTGGAATAGTCCCGACACTATAGAGCTTATAGATAAGTACAAACCGCATAAAGAGAGTATTCTTGTGCAAAAGCTTACCAGCTTTGATACAGGTCCTGAAAGCCGAAACAGGGGATGGACCGAAGATCCGATGAATTTTTTTAAGGAATGGCACTGGCCTCAATATCAAAAACTTGACCTGTTAAACGATTCGGGTTACCGGTTTTATGCATTCGGAGCCAAAACTGATATTGAGAGTTTCCCGGTAAAAAAAAGAATCGTTGACAAATATGCCGACCGGATCTTCTGGATCCCATGGGGAACCATGATCGTATCCTATGAGGATATAATAAAAAGCGAGCCTGTCGTTAACGGCTTTATTTATGATCTTGCCTTTGTCGGATCCCGATGGGGTTCTCGTTACAGGGGAAATATCTCTGAATGGGATAGTTATCTGCAACCTCTCATCGATGCAGCGGGGAAGAGTTTTATTGCAGGACGTGGCACACGAAGGGGACCAGTATCTGTGCAGGAACATGTTGAAGCACTGAAAAAAGCCTCATTATGCCCGATAATACATGCAACATCCTGGAAGATAGAGAAGGGTATCATGGACAGGTTCTGGACTGTCTTTTCTTTAGGGAGATTTGGAGTGACGGATAATGACGGTATTCTCGATTTTTACGATGAGAAAGAGGTCGTGCTTGCCCTGTCACCGGAAGAATATGTTGAAAAAAGTCTTTATTATATGAGAAATCCGGCTATGCAAAAACCTTATATTGAACATGCTCTCAGACTGATCAGGGAAAAATATAATCAGCACGAAGTGTGGAAAAGTATACTACCGAAGATTTTTTCAGAATAAGATGAGAATATGCCTTTACAACTCTCCCGATAAACCGAAGGGTGAATTTTTTGACAAAATGATCTGGTGTCCCTTGTCAGGAGATATTGTATACCTTGTAAGGTTTTTACGCAATGCATATGATGTAAATCTCAGCCTGCACGTCGAATCTGTCTTCAGGAAATATTTTGAAGGTGATCCTGAACCGGATATCATATTTTTTGAGATTGAGCAGGCCTATTCATTACAGAAGGAGAGGTTGATAGCATTTTATTCCCAGAGCGATACTCTTGCCGGTAATACTTTTAATATCATTGCTGAAAATCCCGGGTACAGATATATTAATTATGTCCCCGATGGGACGACAGAGGAAGCAGATTCTTTCTTCAGACAAAAGAATATCCCTTTCCTTAATTATTCATACAGGCACCTGAAAGAAACAAGACCTGATATCCTGGTCCTGTACAACGACTGGACAAAAGCTGCAATAAGGATAATTGCACAGTGTCACAGGCTCAAAATCCCTGTTGTGTGCATACAGGAATCCATTATTGATTTCGGTGATTCATTTAAAAGGATGCAGTACGCCGATGATGTAATTATCCAGGGTATCAGGTCGGCAACACTGCTGCCCCGAAACCATTTTTTTCTTGCCGGTAATCCAAGATATAAATGTTCCACGGCAAGAAAAAAGAGTGCTGAATATGCACTGATAAACTGTAATTTCACCTATGGGATCTTTGAAGAGGTACGGTATACCTGGCTTGATGAGGTTACAGCCGTGCTGGATGAACTTGGTATTAACTATCTTATTTCTCAGCATCCGAGAGATAAAGGTGACCTCGGCAGATATAAAAAACATATAAGATCGTCAGGCGACAAAGTAATTAAGCAGATTGATAATGCAGGCCTGCTAATTACCCGCTTCAGCAGCCTTATACACGAAAGTCTTACCCGGGGAGTACCCGTGGTTTATTACAATCCTCATGATGAACAGATGCTTTATGATTTCGGATTTGACCCGGAATTCCTGGTGCTGGCCGGAGAAAAAACTGCTCTTAAGAAATCTGTTCCAACTCTTTACAATAAAAATATTTCCGGTAAGACCCTGGAATTGTACCTTAATATACATTGTCTGCCGGTTCATACAAAACCTGTGTCAAGCATTAACTACCTGCTGGCCAGGTATGACTTCAACCTTCCACGGTTTACTTTTACTGATCTTGTGCACCTGGCTTTATATCATCCGGTAGTTGTCAGGTATGGAAGGAAGATCCGAAAGATATTATACGGAGTGTCTGAATCTGAAGATTGATTCGGCGAGAAGAAAATCATCTTCATAATCAATATCGAGTGACTCGGTCCTGTCCATCTCAAACAAGAATGGTTTAAGCCCGATCCGGTCTTTTAGCTTAACATAATTCTCCCTGCTGTTTATGAAGATCGCACTGTTGATCTCATACAGGCGATCCACTTGCTGTGACCTTGGCCATTTTGTTTCTCCCTTTTCGTAATTCACGGGTTTGCCCAGCCTGTCCCAGATATGAACCCTGAGTGGTGTCACTGATATCAGGGAATCATTCTCATGTGTTTTAATGACCCTGAAATAATCATTAATTGCCCTGGTGTATACAGATTCCCCTGTAAAGGGTGATGTTACGTGGGTCCATAGAATGTGTGGTCCTCCGATAATTGTGGCTGCATATCTGATAAGATCATCCGTTCTGGTATCCGAGGTTGCCAGCTCAGCAGGCCGTTTATCTATTTTAACCCTCTCCCCGTACTGTCGCCCAAGATCCATAACCTTCCGGTCATCTGTACTCAGGACAATCACATCAATAAGCCTGCAGCTCACAAGCTGGTCGAGTTTTATTTTCAACAGGCCGCCTTCTATACCTGCAAATTGCCGGGTATTTTTATTTTTTACTCTTTCACTGCCGGCCCTGCATGGCAGGAAACATGTCACTTTCATTAAGGTCATTTAAGCTGTGTGCTGCCGGGATCATGGAGAAGCTTTGAAATACCACCGTCATATTCAATATATGCACCGGTAAGGAAGATATTTCTCTCACATAAGGCCAGGATGAGTCGTGCAAGCTGCCGTGGATCACCTATCATATCTGCAGGATGATATTGTTTCAGCTGATTATATTCTTCTCTGGTAAGGCCCGCTTTAAGCATAGGTGTATCAATAGCTGCCGGAGCAATGCAGTTGACCATAATATCAGGGGCAAGTTCAAGGGAAAGGTTCTGTGTCAATGTCTTTATTGCCCCCTTTGTTGTTGCATAAATAATGAAATCTTTCTTGCTCTGGCCTGCATGAATACTTCCGATATTAACAACACTCCCCCCGCTAAGATATTTATGCAGTTTCTGAACAAGCATAAAGGCTGCAATAAAATTTACATTTACACTTTCATGCCAGTCGTCATATGTAAATTCATTGAATTTCTTCTTCACCTGAACTGCAGCATTGTTTATGAGAGCATCTATCTTTGTCAGTCCTGTCTCAGCAATCTTCTTTTCTATTGTATTAACCGCATCATCAACAGAATAGAGGTCAGTAGTTATTTTAATATCAGCATTTGAGAAGGATTCTCTTTTATCAGTCCCGATAACGAACCAGCCCTCCTCCTTAAAGAAATCGACAAGCGAGCTCCCTATTCCGCCGAGGCAGCCGGTAATTAGAATTACTTTTTTATTCATATCCATTATATATTTGATTTAAGCAATGAAATTGAATTCAGATGTACATTTCTCCAGGCGTTATGCCCGGAATTTGTATTATGGCTCAGCAGGATGCAGTTATCCATTTTTCTCAGGACAGAATCTTCCGGCAAAGGTTCATTCTCATAAACATCAAGCCCTGCATAACTTATTTTCCCGCTGATAAGCGCCTCAACAAGATCATCCTCTTTTATTATCGGACCACGGGCAGTGTTTATTATTACTACCCCCTCTTTCATTGCAGAAAACAGCGAGTGGTCTACGAGGTGATAACTTGTAGGGTTAAGATCACAATGAATTGCAATCACATCAGAAGAAGCGAGTAGATTTTCCCTGTCAACTCTCCTGCCATAGAAAGAGCGGTTCAGGCTTTTTAGTTCCTCGTCACTTTTAATATCGTGCCAAAGAATATTATCGCAAAACACAGATAGTTTCCTTGCAACCTCAGATCCTATATTGCCATAACCTATAATTCCGACCGTAATCTCATTCAGGGTGTAGCCTTTTGGCTTAAACCATTTCCCTTCATGCATAAGTCTGTTATTCTCTTCTATTTTCCTTAGTATCGTCAGCATGAGTCCGATTGTGCTTTCCGAAACAGGTATTGTAAAAGCATTTGCAGTATTCAGCACCTTTATTCCTTTGGATTCAGCATAAGCTTTATCAATTGAATCAATCCCGGTGCCCCATTTCACTATCAGCTTCAGGTTTTCAGCTGAATCGATGACTCTCTTTGTTATCCTGTCATCACCGCATATAATACCTTCAATACCAGTGCTTAGAATATTAATCATTCCCTCTTCCCCGAATCGTTCCTCTACTTTCGGGACAATTACATCATATCCGGTAAAATGATCTTTATAATCCTCCCATTCAATTTGCAAATAGGGAGCTGTAACGGCGATCTTCTTCACTCTTATTTATTTTGAACACATACCAAAATTGCTGTAAAACAATGACATAAAAAAGCTTTTTAAGTCCGGTTAAGATATGTAAAAATAACTAATTTTGTTTTAACTTTTTTCGTACTGATCTTACTGACACATGAAGAAGAATTTCAAACTACCCGGATACGGAGTTTATCTTATTGCTGTTCTTATTTTTACAGCGCTCTCATTTATTTATTTCCCCCCTGTTCTTGAAGGCAAAAAGCTGGTTACCAACGACAATAGTGTTTACAGGGCATCGGCAAAAGAGATCATTGAGTACCGTGAGAAGTACCATGAGGAGCCGTTATGGACAAACTCAATGTTTGGAGGAATGCCGGCCTATCAGATATCAGTAAAATATAAAGGCAACCTCATGAAGCCTTTCCTGAATTCACTGCAGATCTACAGTTTCCCGGTCGCAGCAATTTTTCTGATGCTACTGGGCTTTTACATATTACTTATCGTTTACGAAGTGAATCCCTGGCTCGCTATTGCGGGAGCCATAGCATTTACTTTTTGTTCATATAATTTCATACTTATTGCAGCCGGTCATAATACTAAAGCCTATGCCATTGCCTACATGGCTCCGATGATAGCAGGGATTATCCTTGCGATCCGGAAAAACAGGATGGCTGGGGCTGCAATTGCCGGTATTTGTCTTGCTTTTGAGCTGATAGCCAATCATCTGCAAATTACCTATTATGCTCTTTTGATAGTAATTATTTATGGTATATCCGAACTGGTATATGCAATAAAAGAGAAGAGGATTCCGGGATTTTTGAAATCACTGGGTGTCCTTGCTGTTGCTGTGACCCTGGCTGCAGGAACCAATTTCACACATCTGAATACCACTTTGGATTATGCTAAATACACAACAAGAGGAGGCTCTAACCTGAGCAAGGATGAAAATGCTTCCGGGCTCGACAGGGCCTATGCCACCGGGTGGAGCATCGGAATTGATGAAACCCTTACACTCCTGATCCCGAACTATATGGGAGGAGGAAGCTCAATACATTTCGACAGGGGGACAGAAACTTTTAAAACGCTGCAGAGCTATAACGCAACTCAATTATCATCAGTATTCAGCGCGTACCGGGGAGAACAACCAAGTACATCATCTGTTTATGCAGGAGCAATAGTGATCTTTCTTTTTGTCCTTGGACTCTTTCTTGTTGAGGGGAGGGAAAAATGGTGGCTCCTTGCCGCAACTATACTATCAATTCTGCTGTCATGGGGCAGGAATTTTATGCCGCTTACTGATTTTTTTCTGGATTACTTCCCTGGTTATAACAAGTTCCGGGCTGTATCAACTATTCTTATAATTGCAGGTTTTACAATACCCCTCATGGCTTCACTGGCCCTGAAAAATGTTTTTCAGGGTACTATTGAAAAAAAGAGGTTCAAAATATCTCTTATCTGGTCAGCCGGAATAACAGGAGGAATATGTTTGCTGTTTGCCCTTTTCCCTGGTCTTGCCGGTAGTTTTATTTCTTCAAACGACCTGGCATTGTTCCAACAGCTGAGAATCACACCCGATATTCAGAACGTTTTCGAATCAGCATTAACAGCCGACCGGAGAGAGATGCTTCAGTCAGATGCTTTCAGATCATTGATATTCATTGTACTTGCAGCTGGCTTGCTCATGGCATACTATCACAAAAAGATAGCAATGAAATATGCCATTGGTATTCTTGTACTGCTTTTTCTTTTTGATATGTGGCCGGTAAGCAAGAGGTTTCTGAATGAGAGTAATTTCAAAAAAGCCTCTGCAGCATCAGAACCCTATCCGATGACAATTGCCGATAAGGCAATTCTTGAAGATAAATCCTTAAGTTACAGAGTACTTAACCTC